>NZ_JALIHH010000250.1:0-44377 GCF_022869435.1 Aeromonas sp. LsrichE-8G | reverse complement strand
CAGAATTTTTTATGTAATTATTGTCATCACCATAGACACCGGCTAATAGTGATGGGGCCTTTTCACCAAAGCACTCAAAAAGTATGTTTTGAAATCTTTCGAATGCTCTTACCGTTAGTGAGCACTCGGGTAGAACAATTAAATCTATATGCCTGACACGTTTTATCGCCGATATTATAACTGATATAAAACTCTGTGACTTTAGCTCCTGATCAGGCCTATATTCAAAGAAACCAAAATAATCATCCATTTCAAGATTGTTATTTTCATTTTTTGCCAAAAAGGCCTCGTGGCTTATGTCCATAGGCCATGGCAAGATCAAAACATTATAACTTTTTTTATTATAAACGTTTCGTTCTATGGCATTAGTAACCACTTTCGGCTTAACAGAAGGTTTAATTACTGTTAGGTGCTGTGTTAAATTATTAATTGTAAGTCCAGATTGCGGCACATTGGACTTTAATGTAACAAAACCAAACTGACCATGATTATCAGATAAATTCTCATACTCATTCATGAACAACTTTCTAATTAGAATATGACGATTTATGATATTAAAGTCAGTTTCATCACACAAATTAAGCTGTTCAAATGCTTCATCTACCGAAAGAAACAATACAAATAACGCGTGAGCGAATTCAGTTCTATCTAACAACTCATAAACACTCACATTATAGTTTTCATGAGCAAAAACAACTGAAATATATGATTTTAGCTCTGGCGCATTAAATAATGGTCTGTTATCAAGAAAGTCTATCTGGTGGGTTAATAACTCTAACCACTGTGATGCAAGCAACTCTACAGTACGGAGGTCATCTTTTTTCCATCTAAAGTGCTCTTGTGGAGATACGATTAAACGATACTTATCTGTATATTCTAAAATCGAGTATATTATTAAAAATACGTTTGGCGGCCAAGAAACTATTTTATTCAAATCCACTGATTGATGAAACACTGTCGGCTCATCATAAAAATTAATAGCTGTTGGAGCTAAAGTGGATACCCCAGGAAAATAGTTTTCTAAAAAATGACTTAATTTCATCCTGTTAACCTACATTTAATTTGATGATATTGTATCAATAAACCTTATCAGCTTCACTCCCCCAACCTCTCCGCTAACCCCGAATACCGCTCGGTCTTTTTCCGCACGGCCTGTGCCAGCAGGGAGCGATCGCCGTAGAGATCGAGCCGGGCCTTGGCGCGGGTGATGCCGGTGTAGACCAGCTCGCGGGTCAGGAGCGGGCTGGGGCTGTCGGGCAGCACCAGCACGGTATGGGCAAACTCCGACCCCTGGGATTTGTGGATGGTCATGGCGTAGACGGTCTCGTGGGGGGGCAACCGGCTGGGCAGCAAAGCCCGCAGGGTGCCGTCCGGCTGCTCGAACCACACCTTGAGGCGCCCGTTGTCATCGGGCAGGCAGAGCCCCATGTCGCCGTTGTAGAGGCCCACCCCGTGGTCGTTGCGCACCACCATCACCGGGCGGCCCGCATACCAGTCGCCGTCACGCTGGATCAGCCCTGCCTTGGCGAGGGCCAGTTCGAGGCGCTCGTTGAGCCCCGTCACCCCGAAGGGGCCGTCCCGCAGGGCGCAGAGGATCTGGAAGCCGTTGAACGCCTTGAACACCGCCGCCGGATCCTCGCCGGCCCGGGCCGCCTTGAGGTAGCTGCCGTAACCGACCACCCCCTCGGCAATCAAGGCGTTGTAAGCCTCCCCCGCCCAGGGGTGCAGGCGGATGTCGCCAAATCCTGCGCCCCAGACCGCCTCCACCGCCGCCCCGTCGCCGCTGTTGCAGGCCCGCGCCAACTGGCCGATGCCCGAATGCTGGTCAAAGCGCCAGCTCTTGGAGAGCAAACAGAGGCTGTCGCGCACACTGGCCCCTGCGGGCGTGCCTTGCAGGCGATACCCGGTCTGGCGGGAGAGCCAGTGTGCCTGCGCGGGGCTGATGCCCTGTTCGATAAAGCTGCAGATATCCCCGAGCACGGCCCCCGCCTCCACCGAGGCGAGCTGATCCTTGTCGCCGAGCAGGATGAGGCGGGCATGGCTCGGCAGCGCATCCAGCAGGCGCGCCATCATGGGCAGGTCCACCATGGAGGCCTCGTCCACCACCAGCAGGTCGAGGTGCAGCGGGTTGCCTCTGTGATGGCGGAACTGGCTGCGCCCGGGGATCACTCCGAGCAGCCGGTGCAGGGTGCCCGCCTCCGTGGGGATGGCCTCCACCCACTCGGGGGGCAAGTCCAGCGCCTGCAGGGCAGCGCCGATACTCTCGGTCAGACGCGCCGCCGCCTTGCCGGTGGGGGCCACCAGCCGGATAGCCGGGGCCTTGCCCCCTTGCAGGCCGGTCTCCACCAGGATGGCGAGGAGCTTGGCCACCGTGGTGGTCTTGCCGGTGCCGGGGCCGCCGGAGATGACCGCGAAGGGACGCGCCGCCGCCGTGGCCGCCGCCAGCTTCTGGCCGTTGCAGCAGAGCGCCTCGGGCACCAGGGTATCCAGCCGCTCCAGCTCGCTGGCCGCCTGGGCGCTTTTTAGCAGGGTCTCGACGGCAGGCCACTCCACCTCATGGGGGAAGACCAGATCCAGGTACTTCTCCACAAAGTGGCGGACGGAGAAATCCGGCGCGAGGCGGGCCTTGAGCAGGGCCCCGAATACCAGGCCGTAGTCGCGGGCAAAGAGGCGTGACAGGGCCGGGGCAATCTCCGGCCATTCGGCCCGTTCACTCAAGGCGCTAAGGTGGCGGGCCACCCCCAGCTCAAAGTCGTGGTAGCGGGTGAGGTAGAGGCGATCCCCCCAGAGCCGCAGGGGCCAGCGGGGGCTCTCTCCCTCCTCCTGTTCGCTCCCCACCAGGGGGCTGGCCGCAAAGAGGGCGGGCCAGCTCGCAGGATCCGCGAGATCCGCCAGCAGATCCCGGCTCTGATCCGGATCCAGCCCGAAGGGACGCGAGGATCCCTGCCCGTCACCGCCCTGAGCGAGCATCGCCAGCGGCAGGCAGACATGGCCGCGCCCCAGCTCATGGCAGGCGAGCGCGGCCCCCAGCACCAGCTCGGGGCTGCCGCCAAGGTCGGCCACCAGCCTGGCAAATTGCAGGTCAAGCTGGCGGATGCGCCCCGCCAGCGCCAAGGCTTTCAGCCGCTCTATCATGGTTTCGCCCTTCATCTCGCCCCTCATGCCTCTGCCTTGTTCGATTTCTCTAAACGATGATCGTCAGATGTCACACCTTTACTAAACAACTCGTCCAGCCCCAGCACCAGTTCCCGGCTGGGCCGGGCATGGAAAATGCCCCCCTGGGGCATGCCGCGCAGGAAGAGATAGAAGACCCCGCCAAAATGCCGGTCGAAATCGTAGCCCGGCAGCCGCAAGGCGAGCAGCCGATGCAGGGCCAGGGAATAGAGCTGGTATTGCAGATCGTAGCGATGCTCGCGCATGGCCCGCTCCAGGGCCGGGCGGCCGTAATCGGCGGGGCTCATGCCAAGGTGGTTCGATTTGTAGTCGAGCAGATACCAGCGCCCCTGCCACTCGAACACCAGGTCGATGAAGCCCTTGAGCATCCCCTGCACGGTGGCAAAACCAAGCGGCTTGCCGTCCCGCGACAGGGGGTCGTGCTGCTGGCAGAGTGCGGTCAGCGCCGGTGCCGTCACCCGCCCCATGGGCAGGAAGAACTCCAGCTCCACCTGTTTGCGCTCGGGGGCCAGATCCCGCAGCCGCACCGGATCCCCAAGGCCGGTCTCAAGGGGAGTATCCAGCACCGCCTCCACCTGCTGTTGCAGCACGGGGGCCCAGCCTTCGTCGAACCCCTCCTGGGTCAGCAGGGCGGCGATGTGCTGTGCCAGCGACTCGCCCTTCGCGTGCTCGAAGTCGATGGTCTCGAACAGGCTGTGGAGCAGGGTGCCGGGACGCGCCCCTTTCGGGAAGGTGAAGATGGAAGGGGCGGGCGCCTCCTCTTCCTGCACGGTGACGGCGGCCTCGGTGGCCACCTCGTCGTCGAAGCCGGGGTTGGCCAGCACCCCCTTGCCGTGGCCGTTGCCCTGGGCCGCGAGCCCGGAGTAGGAGCTGATCCACCAGTCCCGCTCAAGCTGCCCCTGGAACGCACGCACGGTGGGCTCCCCCGGCTTCTCCGCTTCGGCGGGCAGCGGGGCCGGGCGGGTGAGCGAGGGCTCACCGACAGCCACCCCCGGCAGGGCCTGGGCCAGGTCGGTGAGGGCGGTCGCCAGTGTCCCGGCGTCCCCTTCCTCCCCCTTTTGCAGCAGGTAGCCGATGGCGGTGCGGTGCAGGTCGGTCTTCTCCGACTTGCCCGCCCCGGAACGCACCGGCGCCAGCCCGAGCCAGGTGGCATAGACCCCCCGGGTCAGGGCCACGTAGAGCAGGCGCAAGTCTTCGGCGAGGCGCTCCTTGTCGGCCTCGGCCAGGGACTCTTCGGCGCCGGTGAGATCGAGCACGGTACGATTGCCCGCCTCCCCCGTTTCGTGGAACAGGGGGGTGTCGGCGGCGCGGTGGCTGCAAATGAACGGCAGGAAGACCAGCGGGTACTCCAGCCCCTTGGATTTGTGGATGGTGACGATCTGCACCAGCTTGCGCTCGGATTCCAGGCGAAGTATCTGCTCCCCGTCCTGGCCGTTGGGCTGGCTCACCGCCTCCCCGAGCCAGCGCAGCAGGGCGTACTCCCCGTCCAGCTCGCCGCTCGCCTGTTGCAGCAGCTCGCCGAGATGGAGGAAGTTGGTCAGCCGCCGCTCCCCGTAGGGGCTCGCCAGCAGGGAGGCGGCGAGGTTGCGCCCGTGCATCAGGGCCCGCAGCATGGCCAGCACCCCGTGGCGATGCCAGACCGCGCGGTATCCCATGAACTCCTGCACCGCGCTCTCCCAGGCCCGCTCGTCCGAGGCCAGCGCGTCCAGGGCCCTGGCATCGAGATCGAACAGGCCGGTGGCGAGCGCCGCCCTAAGGCTTCGCTCATCGCTCGGGTTCTGGCAGGCGTGCAGGATCAGCAGGATCTCCCGCGCCTCCACCTGGGCCAGCACGCTCTCGCGGTTCGACAGATAGACGGAGGCGATGGCAAGGCGTGCCAGCTCCTGCTGCACCAGCTTGCCCTCGGCGCCGGTGCGCACCAGCACGGCGATATCCCCGGCCCTGACCGGCTCGCTGCCGAGCATCGCCTTGCCCTCCCGGGCCAGCGTGAGCAGGCGATGGATCTCCGCCGCCGTGGCGCGGGCCATCCTGCTCTGGTACTCCCCCTTGTTGAAGGTGGGCTGACCGGTGAGCTGCCAGCAGTGCAGCACGGGGGCGGTCTGCCCCTCGATCAACAGTGCCCGGCTCTTGCCCTGCGCCTCCACCGGCAGGAAGGGGATGTCCGCCTCGTAGATGAAGGGATCCTTCGCCCGCTCGAACAGGCCGTTGACCGCCGCCACCAGGGCGCGGCTTGAGCGCCAGTTGCGCCCGAGGGTGTAGTGGGCGCTCACATTTCGCCGCGCCTGGATGTAGGTAAAGATGTCGGCGCCACGAAAGCCGTAGATGGCCTGCTTGGGGTCGCCGATCATCAGGAGCGCCGTGTCCTGGTGACCGCCGTAAAGGCGATGGAAGATGCGGTACTGCTGGGGGTCGGTATCCTGGAATTCATCGATCATGGCGACCCGGTAGGTGGCGCGGATGCGCTCGCACAGCCGCTCCCCCAGGCCCGAGCCGAGCGCCCCGTCGAGATCCCGCAGCAGATCGTCGAAGGAGAGCTGATGGGCCTGGCGCTTGCTCTCCTGCATTCGGCTGCGCACCACCCTGGCCGCCCGCTGCAAGACGAGATCCCGGATGCCGGGTCGGCTCGCCAGCAGGGCGTCTATCTCGCCAAAGAGCGGCAGGGTGGGCACCGCTCCCCCCTTCTTGAGGTTCTCCTCCAGCGCCTGCTGGCCGAAGCGCTCCAGCTCCTTGGGCAGGACGTAGCCGCTGGTCTCGTTCTGCGCCCAGTCGCCAATCTTGGCAAGCCAGCCCTCATAGTTCTTGCCGGTGTAACGGCTGATCTGCCCCTCGGTCTGGCGGCGGATCTCGTCCGTCTGCGCCAGCCACCCGGCTTTCACCGCCCCGATGCGGGCCATGGCGACACTGTGCCGCGCCGCCAGGGTCTCGTCCCCCGCCACCGGGCGGATCTCCAGCTCGTCGTTGTCGAGCCAGCTCCCCATCTCCCGCAGCAGGGCGGCGGGGCTCGGCCAGAGCCTTCGCACCGCCCGGGCCAGGGGCTGATCCACCGGATAGAACTCGGCGCGCCAGTAGTCACTCACCGCCTGCAGCCGGAGCCGGCTGTCGTCGGTCAAAAATTCGGTTTCAAAGAGGGCGCCCGACTCGAAGGCGTTCTGCCTGAGCATCCGCTGGCAGAAGCCGTGGATGGTGAAGACCGCCGCCTCGTCCATCTGCCGCTCGGCGGCCAGCAGGCGACGGGCCGCCAGGTCGTGATCCTCCACCTCCGCCAGCAGTTGGGCCAGCAGGGTATCCGTGCTGTGGCCGCGCATAAAGGCGAGGCGCGCCTCGTGGATGCGGGCGCGGATCCGCCCCCTCAGTTCGGCGGTGGCCGCCTCGGTAAAGGTCACCACCAGGATCTCTGTCACCGACAGGGGCCGCTCGTGGGCACAGGGCTGACCGGCGTCTCCCCCCTCCTCGCCTGCTTGTTCGATAACCGGGCCGTGGCCCAGCAAGAGGCGCAGATAGAGGCCCGCGATGGTATAGGTCTTGCCGGTCCCGGCGGAGGCCTCGATCAGCCGCTCGCCATAGAGGGGAAAACGCAGGGGATTGAGCGGGTTAGCCATTATTGCAACTCCTCCAGCGCCTGATGGAGCGGGGTCAGGTGTTCACGGGCCAGCCCCTGCAACTGGGCCAGCACCTCGTCATCGAGTTCCGGGAAGCAGCGGGCGACATAGACGTCCTGCCCCTCTCCCGTCACCATGTAGCCGCCGTTGAAGCGGGCAAGCGCCGCTTTGTCGGCCTCCTCCGGCTTTGCCGGATCCTTCTCGATCGCCTTGAGCCACTCCCAGGCGGTGCTCGGGAAGAAGGGCAGCGGCCGCTTCATCCCCTGGGTCCAGAGGGCCACCAGGGCCGCCAACCTGGGCCGCGCCTCGTCCGCCGCAAGCCTCGGCAGCCGCAGACTCTGTTTGGCATCGAACAGCAGGGTGTCGCCGGGGGCGCTGCTCAATGAGAGGCAAAGGTGCTGGATCCAGGCCAGCAGCAGATCCTTGCCGTTGAAGCTGCCGGGTTTGACCACCAGCGCTCGTCCCTTCTGGGTGTCTATCCAGCCCTGAAGCTGCCCCTGGGCCAGGGCGATGTCGATCTCCACCGCCTGTTTGTCCCCCGTCCAGGGACGCAGCCGCGCCGCCAGCTTGCCCATCTCGCCGTCGATCTCCTCCAGCAGCAGGCTGCCGAACCACCCTTGCGGCAGCAGGCCGGAGAGTTGCAGCCGGTGGCGACGGGCCTCGCTCTCCCCTTCGGTCAGATGGGCATCCAGCAGCAGCGCCTTGAGCTGATAATGCTGCAGGCCGTCCAGCTCGAAGGGCTCGCTGTCTTCGATGGTCGCCTCCTCCAGCTCGAACCACACCTTGAGGCGGCGGTTGAGGAAGTACCTGGCGGGCTGGCGATAGAAGCGCAGCAGCTCCGCCAGCTCCAGCCCCTGCTCCCTGCCCCACTCCGCGGGCAGGGGCAGATCGCCGCTCTGGAAGTTGGCGGCACCCCGCACCGGGCTCAGTGCAGGCAGCCAGTCGGCGGCATAGGTGAAGAGACCGGAGCCGGGTTCGGGGTAAAAGTAGGCCGGGCTGTAGGGGGTGAGGGGGTGCGCCACGATCAGGTGTTCGAGCAGCCGCCGGCCCGAGGTGTCGTCGTCGAGATCTTCATCCCCCGCCAGCACGAAGCCCTGGCGCACGTAGTCGATGAGCTCTGCCAGCAGCACGGAGGGCACCTTCTCGCTGTTGTCCTGGGCGCTGAACCCCTGATAGCTGATGTAGAGCCCCTGCTGGGCACTGAGGAGCGCCTCGAGGAAGAGGTAGCGGTCGTCATCCCGGCGGGATCGGTCCCCGCGCCGCGAGGCCACCGCCATCAGATCGAAGCCCATGGGGGGCAGGGTGCGCGGGTAGACGCCGTCGTTCATGCCGAGCAGGCAGACCTGGCGGAAGGGGATGGAGCGCATCGGCATCAGGGTGCAAAAGTTGACCTGACCGGCGAGGAAGCGCTGGCTGGAGCGGGACTCCCCCAGCACGCTGCCGAGGTAGTCCTGCAACAGGTCGGCACTGATGGCCTGCTCGAAGCGGGCCTCGCCGAGCTGGGCCTGCCAGTCGATGAGCTGGCTGCGAATGAGCTGGAGCTGGCGCTCTTCATCCTCGTCGGCGAGATAGAAGCGCTCCAGCAGCGCCAGCAGGCAGGCGTGCCATTCGGCCAGCGGCTGCGCCTGTTGCAGCCGGGGCAGAAACTCCGCCAGGGAGTCGACGAACCAGGCGAGCTTGCCGAGGATCAGCCCCTGCTGACCCTCGATGTCCGCATAGGGCAGGATCCCCGCCACCGGCTCCCCGTCCCCCATGGCAAAACCCAGCAGCATGCGCCTCAGGCCGAACAGCCAGCTGTTGCCGGACAGACGCGGCAGCGCGAAGCGCTCGGGATAGTCGTCATCCAGCCCCCAGCGGATGCCGGTCTCCTGCACCCAGCGCCGCAGCACGTTGAACTCGTCGTCGTCCAGCTCGAAGCGGCGCAGCACGGCGGGCACCTCCAGGATGGCGAGCAGCTCCCCCGCCCCGAAGCGGGCGTTCGGCAGCCTGAGCAGGGCGAGGAAACTTTGCAGCAACGGGCTCTCCTGGCTCGCCGCCCGATCGGAGATCGCAAAGGGGATCTGGCCGCGGGCCCCGCCCCGCCCCTTGCCGCCCTCCTTGCCAAAGACGGCCTGGATGTAGGGGCCGTAGCTGTTGACGTCCGGCATCATCACCACCACGTCTTTGGGGGTGAGGGTGGGATCCTGCTCGAACAGGGCCAGCAGCCGGTCATGCAGCACCTCGAGCTCCCGCATGGGGCCGTGGCAGGCGTGGATCTGCAAAGTGCCGTCATCCAGGCTGACAGGGCTCTTGTGGTAGCTGGCATCGAGACTGAACTCGCCAGCCCCCCGCTCCGCCAGCTCCAGCACGTCTTTCTGGATGGCCCGCAGCAAGGTGACCTTGCCCTCATCGTCGCGATCCTCGATGTCGACGAAGGCCTCGATCTGCGGCACCTCCAGCTCCATCAGCTGGTGCAGGTAGTCGCGCCCCAGCTTGCCCATGGAGGCGAGCAAGGGGTTGGCGGGGCCCTGCAGGGTCTCGAGATCCGTGCCGGGCTTGAGCTTGTTTTCGAGGCGCGCCAGGGTCTTGCGATCGAGCAAGTCCCCCCAGTAGTAGCGGCAGGGGTTGGTCACAAAGAGGTGCACCTCCACCTCGGGGCGGCTGCCGAGGGCCAGCAGGGCCTCCACATAGCGGGGCGGCAGGGCCGAGATGCCGAACACGAAGACCCGTTGCGGCAGCCTGCCCGGCAGATCCCGGGTGCGCTCCAGCTCGTGGATGAAAGCCTCGTAGAGGTTGGCGCGGTGGTAGCCGCTGGGGCTGAGGGCCAGGGTGCGGGCCACCAGCTCGCGCCAGAGCTCGGGCTGCCAATCCTGACCGCTCACTCCGGCCAGCTCCTGGCTCAATCCTTCCCCCTCTTCCCAGCGGGCGATCCAGTCCGGCCGGTAGACCAGATACTGGTCGAACAGATCCGCCACCTTCTGGCAGAGCTGCCAGAGCCGCACCTGCTCCGGCGCCGCCCCGTCACTGCCCCCCAGATAGGCCGCGAGGGGCGCAAAGGCGGGTCTGCCGAGCAGGGTGGGCAGAATGGTCATCAGGTGCCAGCTCATGGCCCCCTTGTTGTAGGGGCTCTGGCGCGGCACGTCCGCCAGCACCCGGGTGAACATCTCCCAGATGAAACTCGCGGGCAGGGGAAAGTCGATGTTGGCGGCGATGCCGAACGCCTTGGCCAACTCCAGCTTGAGCCACTGGGCCATGCCGGGACTCTGTACCAGGATCTGCTCCCGATCGAAGGGGTGGGAGAGCGGAGCCTGCCGGATGCGGCTCACCAGCAGCTCCTTGAGCAGATCCAGCTGATTGGAGTGGTAGAGGGTAAACATGGACGACTCCCGCCAATTTCATGAAGAGGGGGTGCGCGGGGGGACACTCTCTGGCATTCCCGTCACGGCACGCGAATCGGGATTGTCGGGGATCGGGGGATAAGATGCAAAAGGCACTTGTGGCGTCCGGACTGCGCGCCGTCACACAGATGGCATCCCCGGGAAGCGGGCACAAAAAAGCCGGTGCAGGGCACCGGCCAAAAGGCGTTGGAAAACTTGAAACGTCAGGGTATTACCAGTGCTTGCCGAGGCGGGCATCCAGGCTGAAAGCCCCTGCACCGGCCGCCGCCAGGGCCAGGAAACCACCGGCCACGGAGACGTTCTTCATGAACATCAGCATCTGCATCTGCTCGGCAGGCTGATAGTGGAAGATGAAGGCGGCCATCAGGGTGAAACCGGCCAGCAGCACGGAGAGGCTGCGGGTAAACAGGCCCAGCATGATGGCAAGACCGCCACCCAGCTCCAGCAGGATCACCAGGGGCAGCATGAACCCGGGCACGCCCATGGCTTCCATGTAACCCTGGGTACCGGCGTAACCGCCGATCTTGCTCCAGCCAGCCATCACGAACATCAGCGCCAGCAGTACACGACCCACCAGCAGTGCCACATCTTTCATCTTGTCCATCGTCATATTCCTTTGCTTACCATCATGGTATTTACAGTGTAAAAGCTAATTGTTAACTCATTCATTTCGCCAAGATTTTTCTATCAAGGCAGGTCAAACAGCAGGGCTTCACTCCCCCTAGAGGCGGTGAGCACCCAGCTCGACTCGTCGCGGCTGAGCAGCCCGTCGCCGGGTCGGGCAGCCAGACCGTTGCCGGTCAGCTCCCCTGAAATCATGTGCAGGTAACCATGACGCCCTTGCAATGCCCACTCGAGGGTCTCCCCTTCGGCAAGCTGCAGACGCCACACTCTGGCCTGCTGGCGGATCCTGAAGGATCCCGCCTCGCCGTCCGGTGACGCCACCAGCGTCATCCCGGGCTTGTTTTCAATCTTCTTCTGCTGATAACCCGGGGTCGTGCCGTGTTCATTCGGCTCGATCCAGATTTGCAGCAGGGAGAGCGGCTCGGTCTGCGAGGGGTTGTACTCGCTGTGCCGGATACCGGACCCTGCGCTCATCAGCTGGAAATCCCCCGCCGGGATCTGCTCGGCGTGGCCGAGGCTGTCCTTGTGCTCTATGGTGCCTTGCAGCACGCAGGTGAGGATCTCCATGTTGGCGTGAGGGTGGGTCGCGAAACCGCCACCCGGCGCCACCCGATCCTGATTGATGACCCGCAGGGCAGAGTGTCCCATCCATTCCGGGTCATAGTAGTGACCGAAGGAGAAGCTGTGACGGGCATCCAGCCAGCCAAAGTTGGCCTTGCCCCGTGCTTCTGCGGCTCTCAATTTCATCATGGTGTGCTCCTCACTGACCAAGTTGGTTCATTAACGCTGGCGACCGTCACCCAGACCGAAGGGGATACGGTAGCTGCTGCTTTCGTTGCCCAGGCTCACCGTCAGCTTGCCCTGGGTGCGGCTCGGGATGGCGACCTGCTGGGTGCCCATCAGGTTGGCGTGGACGGAAGCCAGCAGATCACCGGACTCGTCGCGTACCTCCAGCATGGGGTTGGCCTTGCCGTCCATCGCGGCGGTGGAGCTCCAGTTGACGAACAGCACGCCCGGGGCGGCATTGAAGTCAGCGGGAACGGAAGCCTGGGCGGCACCTGCGGTCATCAGGCCTGCAACGGCCAGCATCTTGATTACGTTTTTCATGTTCATTCACTCTCTTGGGTTTTATGTCATTGCCAAGGCCCCTTGGGCCCGAATCAATGCATCCATGCAAGAGATCATTCAAATACTATGTTGTTCTTTTGCTGACATCAGACATCGTGTTTGGGGATGTCTCAGCCCGGAACTACCTTTTATTTGGCTGTCAGGCGTTCCTGCCTAAGCGTTGATTGAATATTAAAGTGACTTCCCCTAAGTTGTTAGCGAGATAATCTGGTAAACACATTCAAAAAAATTGAAGGTTGGATATGGCCAAGGAATCGAACAAGGAGCGGGCGCTGACCCTGGAAGCCATCCGGGTGCTGGACGCCATCGACCGCCGTGGCAGCTTCGCGGCGGCGGCCGACGAGCTGGGCAAGGTGCCTTCGGCGCTGAGCTACACGGTACAAAAGCTGGAAGACGAGCTGGACGCCATGCTGTTCGACCGCAGCGGCCACAGGACCAAGTTCACCCCGGCGGGCCGCATGCTGCTGGAGCGGGGCCGGGTGCTGCTGGAGGCGGCCGAACACCTGGTGGGGGAGACCAGGGCCCTCTCCCGTGGCTGGGAGACCGACATCACCATCGCCGTCGATGCCTTGATGCCGGTACAGGCTCTCTACCCCCTGGTGGATCGGCTGGCCGAACAGACCGATACCCGGCTGAGGTTTCGCGCCGAGGTGCTGGCGGGCAGTTGGGAGTGCCTGGAAGATGGCCGCGCCGACCTGCTCATCTCCTCTCTCAATGCCGATATCGCCATGACCGGCATCAAGCACCAGGTGCTCAGGGAGGAGGTGATGCTCTACGTCGCCCACCCCGATCACCCCCTGCATCAGGAACCCGAGCCCCTGGCGGACGAGACCCTGCGCCGCTATCGCGCCATCGCGGTAGCCGACACGGCGCTGCGCAAGCCGGTGCTCACCTACCGCCTGCTCGACAAGCAGCCGCGCCTGACCGTCAGCACCATGGGGGAGAAGCGGGACGCCCTGCTGGCGGGGCTCGGCATCGGCACCATGCCGCAACGCTGGATTGAAGAGGACATCAAGGCGGGCAGACTCAAGGTGATCAGTCCCGAATATCGCCACCAGATCCAGGTCGTGCTGGCCTGGCGGCGAGACACCATGGGCAAGGCCAAGAGCTGGCTGGTGCGGGAGATCCCCAAGCTGTTTGCCGGTCAGGGGGAATAAAGGACTGCCTTCCGGGGTCGATGGCGCAGGAAGTACCAAAACTGCGCCCCATTCTTGACGACGGGCTCAGATTCGGAGAAAAGAAAAAAAGCGGACCTCTTGCGAGTTCCGCTCAATGCCAGGAAAGAATAAAACCTTGCGGTTAAAAAAACCCTTAAATTGGAAGCAAACAATCGTTTTCTCAACCAGGAAGGTATTGAATCCGATTCGTGTTGAATTATGTGCGATGTAATATGCATCACCAGCAAAATGTTGAAAGGTTGAAGGATATGCACCACCGAGTGTCACTTTCTGCCACCTTGCACCACAACTGGTCAGGCCATTTCCGCCATTATCACCGGGTTACCCTCCTCTGGTTTTTCTAGGTGTCAAAATTTGAGCCCGATACAGACAAACCACTCAATTTCTGACACGACTAAAAATGCAGATAAAGGAATAGTTGCATGACCTACAGCCAGACACTGGCCAATCACATCCTCGACACCCTGAAGAAAACCCTGACCGACAAGGGGATCCGCTATCAGACCCTGGCAGAAGCCATGGGAGTTTCCATCGCCACCGTGAAGCGCATGATGAACAAGCCCTCCCTGCCGTTCGACACCCTGCTGGAGATCTGCCATCTGGTGGGACTCTCCTTCGAAGAGCTGCTGGACCGGACCCAGGATGCCCAGAGCCGCCGGGCCGTCTTTACCCAGGAGCAGGATGAGGCGTTTCACAAGGAGCCGGGGCTCTATGCCTTTCTCGCCAACATCTTCTGGCGCGACAAGACCCTTATCGATCTCAAGCGGGAGTACGGCCTGACCGATGCCTCCTGCTACCTCTATCTGCGCAAGCTGGAGAAACTCGGCATCCTGCAGCTTGGCATCGACAACAGCTACCACTTCCTCATCAGCGAGCGCATCAGCTTCGAGCAGCACAGCCGCTTCGCCCGCCAGCAGGCGCGCCAGGCCATGTCGGTGCTGGGGGACTATCTGGTGGAGAACATGCACAGGCCCAACAACTACATGGCGCTGTGCCAGCTCCATCTGGGAGAGAGCGAGGCCATGGCGCTGATCGATCGCATGAAGGAGTACTGGCATCAGGAGCTCAAGCTCAACCGCCCCGCCATCGGCCAGCGGGAGGGCAGCAAGACCTACACCATGTCGCTGCAACTGGCGGACTGCGGCTACCAGAGCTTCGACGATCTGATCCCCAACATCGACAACTGATCCCGGTGGATCCTGCGGGATCCTCCATGTCAGCGCGCCAGAACGCCGCTACTCTGCCAGTTGCACCTGCCGCGCGCCGGTGGCGAGCGGTTGCAGTGCCCGGGTATCCAGGCAGATGCGGATGGCGTCCGGTCGCCAGTGCTCGATGTCGCAATCCACCAGCTTCCCCTCCTCGTCATGATTGACCCGCACCAACCGCAGCACGGCGCTCCCCTGGGCCAGGTTGAGGGCGCGGGCTATCTCTCCCCGGGCCGCCGAGGGGGTGATCTCGAGGCTCGCCCAGCCCTGGCCTATGCCATAGCGCTGCCGGTAAAGCTCGGTGAGGGAGCTGGCCAGGGGAGCGCTGGCGATGCCGGGGAAGCGGCTCGCCAGCAGGTGATGGCTGACGTGCAGCACCGGGCGACCGTCGATCAGCCGCTGGCGGCGGATCTCGTAGAGCGGCGTAAAGGGTTCCAGACCCATCCAGCGGCACAACTCGCTGCTGGCAAGCTGGTTGCCATGGGCCAGCACCCGGGTCTCGGCGGTGCGCTGCTGCTCGCCAATCCACTGGTGAAAGTGGGTGTGGATGGCGGGATCGTAGGTGAGGCGGGGCGGCGCCACGAACCAGCCGCGCCGCTCGGCCCGGTAGATGAGGCCGTCCGCCTCGAGGCTGGAGAGCGCCTCCTTGATGGTGATGCGGGTGGTGGCGAATCGCTCGCTCAGGGCCCGTTCGGCGGGCAGCTGCTGCCCCGCCGCCAGGTGTCCGCTGCCGATATAGCGGCGCAGGGTCCGGCAAATCTGTTCGCACTTGGA
The DNA here is from genome assembly GCF_022869435.1 of Aeromonas sp. LsrichE-8G. Lineage (NCBI taxonomy): Bacteria > Pseudomonadati > Pseudomonadota > Gammaproteobacteria > Aeromonadales > Aeromonadaceae > Aeromonas > Aeromonas sp. LsrichE-8G. Next base: position 29,318 of record NZ_JALIHH010000250.1, on the reverse strand, counting down.
GGGTATGCGGCCATCAGTCATCCCCTGTTCACTCAATCGCTCTGTCACTGTCACATCCCTGTCGGTCATTCGGGTTTGCACACCACTGGAGTAGACCAGAGGTTGTCGACCCCGAGTTGTAACCGCCCCTGATGACAGCACCATGACAGGGCGATTGTCACGAAACTGCCATCAAAGCGCCCCGCCACCGTCATATTTCCCCTCTAGCATCCCTCTCGAACCTTAACTGACCTAGTCCAGAGGGATGGGATGATGAAAAGCGTGATCGCAAGTGCACTGGCCCTGGTGGCCATCAGTCAACCGCTGTTTGCCGCCGAGAACATCGCGGATCTCGAAAAAGCCGCCCGCGGCGAAGGCCAGCTCCAGAGCGTCGGCATGCCGGACAGCTGGGCCAACTGGAAGGATACCTGGCAGCAGCTCGGCAGCATCTACGGCATCAAGCATCAGGATACCGACATGAGCTCCGCCCAGGAGATCGCCAAGTTCGCCGCCGAGAAGGCCAACGCCACCGCCGACATCGGCGACGTGGGCGGCGCCTTCGGCCCGGTCGCGGTCAAGCAGGGGGTCACCCAGCCCTACAAGCCCTCCACCTGGGCCGACATTCCGAACTGGGCCAAGGATGCGGACGGCCACTGGATGCTGGCCTATACCGGCACCATCGCCTTCCTGATCAACAAGGATCTGGTCAAGGCCGCCCCCACCAGCTGGCAATCCCTGCTGGGTGGCGACTACAAGGTGACCCTGGGTGACGTGGGCGTCGCCTCCCAGGCCAACAACGGCGTGCTGGCGGCGGCCTATGCCACCGGCGGCAGCGAGAAGAATCTGAAACCCGCCCTGGATCTGTTCGGCAAGCTGGCCAAGCAGGGCCGTCTGTCGCTGAACGACCCGACCATCGCCAACATCGAGAAAGGCGAAGTGGAAGTGGGGGTGCTGTGGGACTTCAACGCCCTCAACTACCGCGACCAGATCGACCCCAAGAAGTTTGATGTGGTGATCCCGAGCGACGGCTCCGTCATCGCCGGCTACACCACCATCATCAACAAGTGGGCCAAGAACCCCAACGCCGCCAAGCTGGCGCGGGAATACATCCTCTCCGATGCCGGTCAAATCAACCTGGCCCGTGGCTACGCCCGCCCCATTCGCAGCAACGTGACCCTGCCGGATGACGTCAAGGCCAAGCTGCTGCCGGCCGAGCAGTATGCCAACGCCAAGCCGGTGCAGGATCACGCCGCCTGGGAGCAGAGCTCCAAGGCCCTGCCGCGCCAGTGGCAGGAAACCGTCATGATCAACATGCAGTAAGGAGTGGCCAGTGCAACACAAGGTGATAGTGGTACTTGTGGATGGCCTGGCAGCAGAGGTAGCCCATTGCATGGGCTACCTCTGTGGCATGGTGGAGGCAGAGCGCGGCCTGCATACGACCCTGAGTGCCACCCTGCCCTCCCTCTCCCGCCCTCTCTACGAGTGCATCCTGACCGGCCTGCCGCCGGTGGCGAGCGGCATCACCCACAACGGGGTGACGCGCCTGAGCCAACACGACTCCATCTTCCATCTGGCCCGGGCCGCGGGTAAACGCACCGCAGCGGCGGCCTACCACTGGGTGAGCGAGCTCTACAACCAGAGCCCCTGGCTGGCGGCCCGCGATCGCTTCACTCACGATGAGCAACTGCCCATCCAGCACGGCTGCTTCTACTGGGATGACGGCTACCCCGACAGCCACCTGCTGATGGACGGCGAGTGGTTGCGCAGCCAGTACGACCCCGATTTTCTGCTGATCCACCCCATGGGAGTGGACGATGCGGGCCACCAGTTTGGCCTCGATTCCCGCCAGTACCGCAATCAGGCGCGCCGCATGGACAGCCTGCTGGCCGACCTGCTGCCCCAGTGGCTGGCAGAGGGGTATCAGGTGGTGATCACCTCGGATCACGGCATGAACAACGATCTCAGCCATGGCGGCACCCTGGCCGAGGAGCGCACCGTGCCGCTCTGGCTCTTTGGCGATGCCTTCGTCGAGCGCTGGCCGGATGGGGTGGCGATCGCCCAGACCCAGCTCTGCGCCCTGATGGCGGATCTGCTGGGAGTTCCCCACGACAAGCCGGCAGCCCCCCCGCTGCTCAAGGCGGCCTTTATGCGCGAGGTGCACTGATGATGCCTGCCACCACCGAGATCCTCGCGGATCAACAGGTGAAGCCACGCCGGGTGCGCCGCCACTGGCTGCCGGCCCTGGTGCTGCTGCCCTTTGTCCTCTTGATGATCCTGTTCCAGCTCGCCCCCATGGTGTGGGTGCTGGTGGGCAGCGTCCAGACCCCCGATGGCTGGGGTCTCGACCACTACCGGGAGATTTTGAGCTCCCCCTTCTATCTGCAATCCTTCGGCAACTCGCTGCGCATCGCCGGCATCGCCAGCCTGGCGGGGCTCGCCATCGGCACCCTAGGGGCGGCGGCGCTGCGCCACAGCGGCGAGCGGGTCAAGCGGGTGCTGCTGGCCTTCGTCACCATGACGGGCAACTTCAGCGGCGTGCCGCTGGCGTTCGCCTTCATCATCGTGCTCGGCATCAACGGCGCGGTGACCCTGCTACTCAAATCCTGGGGCCTCATCGACGGCTTCAACCTCTACTCGGGCAGCGGCCTTATCCTGATTTACACCTACTTCCAGATCCCCCTCGCCCTGCTGCTGCTCTACCCGGCGTTCGACGCCCTGCAGGATGAGTGGCCCCAGGCCGCCGCCCTGCTGGGTGCGAGCAGGGGGCAGTATGTGTGGCACGTGGCCCTGCCGGTGCTGACGCCCGCCTTGCTCGGCACCCTGATCATCCTGTTTGCCAACGCGGTGGGGGCCTATGCCTCCGCCTACGCCCTCACCACCGGCAACTTCAATCTGGTGACCATCCGGGTGGCCAGTCTGGTCTCCGGTGACATCTTCCTCGAGCCGAATCTCGCGGCGGCGCTGGCGGTGATCCTGATGGTGCTGCTGGGGGTGGTGACAGCCGCCAACCAGTGGCTGCTGAAAAAGAGCTATGTGAACAAGGGGCAATCCCATGCATGATTTGACGCCGCGCTGGCCCAGATGGGTGCTGGGGGCGCAGGTCGCCACCCTGCTGCTACCGCTGCTGGCCACCTTTCTCTACTCCATCTCCACTCGCTGGGGGGCGACCCTGCTGCCGGATGGCTTCACCCTCGACTGGTATCTCAAGCTCTGGGGCGACCCGCGCTTTCTGGCGGCCTTTGGCCGCAGCCTCCTGGTCTGCTTCGCCACCCTGTTGCTGGGCACCCTGGTGCTGGTGCCGACCGTGCTGGTGGTGGCCTACTACTTCCCCAGGCTGGATCCCTGGATGAACCTCTTGATCCTGCTCCCTTTTGCGGTGCCACCCGTGGTCTCCTCGGTGGGCTTGCTGCAGATCTACGCCGACGGCGTCCTGCCCATTATCGGCACGCCGTGGATCCTGATCGGGACCTGGTTCACCGTGGTGCTCCCCTTCATGTACCGGGCGCTGGCCAACAGCCTGCAAGGGGTGCCGCTGAAGGATCTGATGGATGCCGCCCACCTGCTGGGGGCGAGCAGTGCCCGCGCCTTCCTGCTGGTGGTGATCCCCTGCCTGCGCAAGGGGCTGCTGGCGGCGCTGTTTCTCTCCCTCTCCTTCCTGCTCGGGGAGTTCGTGTTTGCCAACATGCTGGTGGGCACCCGTTACGAGACCCTGCAGGTCTACCTCTACAACATGCGTGCCACCTCGGGCCACTTCACCAGCGCACTGGTGATGAGCTACTTCCTGCTGACCCTGCTGCTCACCTGGGCGGCCAACAGATTTCATCGGTGAATCAACATGTTCCATCTAGAAGTGAATCAACTGCACAAATCCTACGGCGACACCAAGGTGTTCGAGGGAATTGAATTCGGCATCCGCAAGGGGGAGCTGGTGACCCTGCTCGGCCCCTCCGGCTGCGGCAAATCCACCCTGCTGCGGGCGCTGGCCGGGCTCACCCCGGTGGATGGCGGTCAGGTGCGGGTAGCCGGTGAGGACATCACCTGGCAGGAGCCCCAGAAGCGGGGCATCGGCATGGTGTTCCAGAGCTATGCGCTCTTCCCCAACATGACGGTGTGGGACAACGTCGCCTTCGGCCTCAAGATGAAGCCCCAGCCGGGGCGGGATCTCGCCGCCAGCGTACAGGAGGCGCTAGAGCTGGTGGAGCTGACCGGCTTCGAGCGCCGCTATCCAGCCGAACTCTCCGGCGGCCAGCGCCAGCGAGTGGCGCTGGCCCGCGCCCTGGTGGTGCAACCCCGGATCCTCTTGCTGGATGAGCCGCTCTCGGCGCTGGATGCCCGCATCCGCCGCAGCTTGCGCCAGCAAATTCGCGAGATCCAGCAGCGCCTCGAGCTCACCACCCTCTTCGTGACCCACGATCAGGAGGAGGCGCTGACCCTGTCGGATCGGATCTTCCTGATGAACAAGGGGTCCATCGTCCAGAGCGGCACACCGGAGCAGATCTACACCCGCCCCGCCAGCGAGTTCGTGGCGGGCTTTATCGGCAACTACAACCTGCTGGGTGGCGAGCAGGCCAAATCCCTGTTCGGCCCGCGCTTTCGCGGCAAGCTGGCGCTGCGGCCGGAGTCCATCACCCTGCTGCCCGCAGGGGCGGTCAGCCACGAGCCCAGCCTGCCCGGCATCGTTCGCCAGCAGCAGCTGCTCGGCAACGTCATCCGCTATCAGGTGGAGTGCGAGGCGGGGCTGTTGACGGTGGATTGCCTCAACCGCCGTGCCGGCGATCTGCTGCCGGTAGGCAGCGCCGTGACCCTGGTGGTGGCCCGGGATCAACTCTGTGAGGTAGCATAACGCCATGAATCCCATTCATTTTTCAGCCAGTACCCCGATGCTGGCAGCCAACCCGAGGAGCAGCCATGGCCCTGGCACTGTTTGATCTGGACGAGACCCTGATAGCGGGGGATTCCGCCAGCCTCTGGCTGGAGTACATGGTGGCCCAGGAGCTGGCCCCGGCGGGCATGGTGGCCGAGGAGCAGGCCATGATGTCCCTCTACCATCAGGGCAAGATGGACATGCACCAGTACATGGCCTTCACCCTGCAACCGCTGGCAGGCAGGACGCGCCAGTGGCTCGACTCCCTCTGCACCCGCTTTGCCGAACAGGTGCTGCGGGAGCGTCTCTACCCCGAGGGGCTGGCCCGCATCGAGTGGCACCGCCAGCGTGGCGACGAGCTGGTGCTCATCTCCGCCTCCGGCGAGCATCTGGTGGCCCCCATGGCGCAGATGCTGGGGATGGATCACTGCGTGGCCATCCTGCTCGACGAGGAAGCCGGCATGCTGACCGGCCAGACCCGCGGCACCCTGAGTTTTCGCGAAGGCAAGGTGGCCCGCATCAACCAACTCTTTGCCGGAAAGGAACACCTCTGGCAGGAGAGCTTCGGCTACAGCGATTCCCACAACGATCTGCCCATGCTGCAGGCGGTGAGCCATCCTCATGCGGTCAATCCGGCCCCCGCCCTGCGCCAGTGCGCCGAGGAGCTGGGCTGGCCCCTCTGGACCTGGCAGTTGCACCCTTGATCCGCGCAATGAAGAAGAGGCCCTCAGGCCTCTTCTTTGCTCAACATGCCATCCCCTGAGGGCGAGTCGTCCCGGGGAGCCAGGGGATCCACCATGTAGATGCGATTCTTGCCGTCACCCTTGGCGCGATAGACCTCGGCATCGACCATGGTCAGCAGGCTCCTGGCCCCAAGCCCGGGGGCACTCGCCACCAGGCCGCCGCTGAAGGTGATCCCAAGACCGGGTTCACGCCAGTGCAGGGAGGCCACCCCAATCCTGTACTGCTCCAGCAGCATCTGGCAGAAGTGGATATCGGGATTGGCAAACAGCACCACCAGCTCTTCCCCGCCATAGCGGCATACCCAGCCATGATCCCCCAGCAGCTTGGCGCCAAAGCTGGCCACCCGCTTGAGCACCACGTCCCCGGTCTGGTGACCATAGGTGTCATTGATCCGCTTGAAACCGTCCAGATCGATCATGGCCAGGCAGAAGCGGTCCTGATCGAGCAGCAGCCGATTCAACCGCTCGTCGAAAAAGCGCCGGTTGTAAAGGCCGGTCAGCTTGTCGAGGTTCGCCTGCTGGCGCACCTCGTGATAATCCTTGCTCACCTCCGCCAGCTCGGCATAGACGTGCCTGAGCTCGCGCATCCCCCCCTGGTGCACCTCGTCAGGCTGGGTCCGGCTGGCCCGGATCACGGTGGAGATCTCGTCCAGCATCCGCCTGAAATAACGGGACCAGATCAGTGCCAGCACCATGTAGAGCACGCTGGCCAGCACGATGATCCCGAGCACGTTGAGGGAAGCGCTCGCCACCACCGCCTGGATGCTGGAGGCGGGCAACACGCTGATCAGCACCCAGTTGTGGTCCGGCAGGCGGCTGTAGGCCACGAACTGGCGAGACGCCTGATCCAGGAAGATGCCGTCCTCCCCGCTGAAGCGGGAGAGCCAGGTCGGGTGGGTCATGGGCTTGAGCAGTTGTGAGGGATCGGGGTGGGCCAGCACCTTGCCCGACTGGTTGACGATCATCTGGTAACCGCTGTTCCACTGCCGGTTCAGCTGGGCGGAGAAGGGGGCCAGGATGGCATCCACCGCGAAGACCCCCCGCACCTTGCCCTCCTTGTCGGTGATGGCCCGCGCCAGGGCAATCACCAGCGTGCCGTTGGTGTAGTCGTAGTAGGGTTCGGTCCAGACCATCTTGCCCACATGCTGGCTGGCCAGCTGATACCAGGGGCGCACCCTGGGATCGAAGTCCGCATCCGCCTGCCATTCGGGGTAGATCAGCATCTGGCGCTCGGCGGTGCCCACATAGATGTAGATGAGATCCGCCATCACCCCCTTGTAGAGGCGCCACTCCCTGAGATAGGAGTCGGTGTTGCGCAGACGGGGGCCGCTGATGTCCTCCACCTTGACCTGGTCGTAGATGAGGGAGAACTGACGCTCCATCTCGTTCAGGTAGGGCTCGATGAAGACGTGGCGCAACTGGTGATTGGTGGCGAGCAGGCGCTGTTGCAGCTCTCGCTGCAGGCTGCGCTCCATGTGCAGGTAGTAGATGGCGCCCAGCATCAGGACGGGAATGAAGAGCAGAAGCAGGCCCAGGCGCATCCGTGCCACCAGGGACCAGGTCTTTTTGGAGACTGCTCGCTTATCCAACCCTGACTCCATGCTATCCCCTGACATCGTGTAGTGTCAGAATATCAGCCCCACCTGATGGCGTCCAAAGGGAAGCGCATCATGTGGCCAACGAGAAGGAACTGGCCTGGATGTTGAAACCGGAACTGCTGACTGCCCTCCATTACTGCGCCGTGATCACCCTGACCGGTGCCATCACCTCGGAGTATTTCCTGTTCCGGCGCGGCATGTCCATCGAGCAGGTGCGCAAGCTGCTGCTGGCTGACAGCCTGGCCGCCCTGGCCCTGCTGCTCATCTTCATCACGGGCGTGCTGCTGGTGGTCGCCCATCCCCAGCCACCGGCCATCCTGTTTGCCAATCCGGGTTACCGCACCAAGCTGCTGATGTTCTTCGCCATGGCCATCAGCTTTGGCTACCCCTGCCGGCTGTTCCACCACTGGCGCCGATCCTTGCGCCAGGGACGGGCTCCCCTTGTCTCCACCCAGCAGCAGTTCTGGGTGATCTGGATCCTTAGGGGCAACCTGCTGCTGCTCGCCCTGCTGCCCCTGCTCGCCAAGCTGGCCAGCCGCTGATCCTGCCCTCGCCCGGCAACAAATGGCTGACGACAAACGCCCCTTCTCGCAGGTATCGTAATGGCGGGGCCCGAGTGCCGCCGAGACTCTTTCTCAGGGATGATTCCGTATGCGTTCAAACATGATGTTATTGATGGCCGCCGCCATCTGGGGGCTGGGCTTCGTCGCCCAGCGTCTGGGGATGGATCACATGGGGCCCTTCACCTTCAACGGCCTGCGCTTCCTGCTGGGCGCCCTCTCCCTGCTGCCGCTCTTGTGGTGGCTCAAGTCACGCCAGCCGCCCCAGCCTGCCGGTGATCACCGCCTGCTGCTGACCGGGGGCCTCATCGCCGGCACCGTGCTCTTCTCCGCCGCCTCCCTGCAACAGGTGGGGCTGCTCTACACCACGGCCGCCAAGGCGGGCTTCATCACCGGCCTCTACATCATTCTGGTCCCCGTCATCGGCCTGGCCCTGCGCCACAAGACCGGGGCCAACACCTGGGTAGGCGCCCTCATCGCCATGGCCGGGCTCTACTACCTCAGCGTCACCGAGGAGTTCACCATCGGCTACGGCGATCTGCTGCAAGTGATCGGGGCCCTGTTCTGGGCCGTGCACCTGCTGGTGCTGGATCACTACTCGAACCGGGTCGCCCCCATTCGTCTTGCCGGGGTGCAGTTCGTGGTGTGCGGCCTGCTCAGCCTGGCCACGGCCTTCGTCATCGAGACCCCGACGGCGAGTGGTGCCGTGGCGGGCTGGCAGGCGCTGCTCTACGCCGGTCTGGTCTCGGTCGGCATCGGCTATACCCTGCAGGTGGTGGGGCAGCGCGGTGCCCATCCGGCCCACGCCGCCATCATCCTCAGCCTGGAGACGGTGTTCGCCGCCATCGGCGGTGTCCTGCTGCTGGGGGAACATCTGGACGAACGGGCCGTGGTCGGCTGCGCCCTGATGCTGGCGGGGATGCTCATCTCCCAGATCCGCCTGCGCTGGTGGTGGAAGTCCCGCCGCAACAAGGTGCCCAGCCAGTCCTGATATCTGCTGTAGTCATTGGTCCCAAATAAAACGAGGCGCCCTTGGGCGCCTCGTTTTATTGCCGCCTGCCTAGCGCACGCTGGAGCAGAAGCTCACGTCATCACGCAGGGGGTCATTGCTCACGCTGTGATAGAGCTCGAAGCAGGGGCCGTCCCCAAAGGCGAGCCCGGCCGCGACGATATCGCCGATGTGCTCCTGCCAGCGCTCCCCGTACTGGCTGCGATCCGTGATGAGATAGCGGGACTGGGCGTAGCGCCCGGCGGGGATGAGCTGAATTTCCACCTCCCCCGCCCCCAGGGTGCCCACCGGTACGCTGATGCCGATGTCGGTGCGACACTGGGCCGGCGGCGTCACCTCGGGGTTGTCGTGGTAGATGAAGATCCACTCTCCCCCTTCCAGGCCACGGGGCGCGGCCCACTGGTGAAGGCGATGGCAGACGGCGTCATACCCTTCGCCATAGGGGCCGGTCACGCGGATATAGGCCAGGGTGCGGGCGTCCATCTCGACGGTGTTCATGGTGTTGCTCCTTGCTGATGAGTGGCCTTCAGCATAAGGGAGTGCCCCTTGCCATGCGTGTCCTGCCTTGCGATCCAGGTGTCCGTTCTTGCCCTTGTCGCGGCGAAACGCCCCCGGAGTGCAACCATAGTGACGACGAAACGCCTTGGCGAAAGCCTGGGAGCTGCCAAGCCCCGCCCCCAGGGCGATGGCGGTGACGCTGGCATCGGTGTAGCAGAGCTGCCAGGCCGCCCGCTGCATCCGCAGGCGGCGGCACATCTCGCCGGGGGCCTCCCCCACCACGGCGGTGAACACCCGGTGGAAGTGGTAGAGGGAGAGGCAGGCGCGACTCGCCAGCGCCTCGATGGAGAGATCCGGATCCTGCTCCAGTGCCCGCAGCACCGGCGTCAGGCGCTCGCGATAGTCGATCATCGGCGCACCCTGGCCATGTAGAGGGCATCCACCAGCACCCCATGACGCAGGCCGTAATCCCGGGCGACGCCCTCCTCCACGAAGCCCGCCTTGCGATAGAGGGCCAGGGCCGCCTGATTGTCGGCCCAGACCGTCAGCTCCACCCGCGTCAAGCCGAGCCAGTTGTCCGCCAGGTCCAGCGCAGCCTGCATCAGGGCGGTGCCCACCCCGCGCCCGGCCCAGTCATCGTGTACCGCCATGCCGATGCTCGCCACGTGGCGGCGGCGGGGGGCCGGCTCCACCATCAGGACCAGCGCACCCGCCACCTCCCCCTCCCACTCCGCCAGCAGGCTGTAGATGCCATCCCGCGGGGTCAGCTTCTGCTCCCACTGCTGCAGGGAGGGGAAGGGAAGTTGCAGGGTGCCCGCCTGGGCATGGGGCATGGCGTGAAGATCACGCAGGGCGGCGGCATCTTCCGGCCCGGCGCGGCGAATGGTGATGGACATGAGACCTCCTGATTGGCTGAATCCCATCTTGCCGCAAGGCTGGCGTCTGTTTCCACCCCCATCAGCGAAACCAATCAAAGGGTTAGGCACACTCCATTGGAGCCGCTCCCCCACTTCCCCTAGTCTGGCGACTCATCACAAGGAGACCCGCCATGACCGACAAGACCCTGCGCAGCGCCAACGGCGCCCCCGTCGTCGACAACAACAACAGCCTCACCGCCGGCCCCCGCGGCCCCGTCCTGATGCAGGACATCTGGTTGATGGAGAAACTCGCCCACTTCGACCGCGAGCGCATTCCCGAGCGGGTGGTGCACGCCAAAGGCTCGGGCGCCTACGGCACCTTCACCGTGACCCACGACATCAGCGCCTTCAGCAAGGCCGACCTGTTCAACGCCGTCGGCAAGCAGACCCCGGTGTTCCTGCGCTTCTCCACCGTGGCCGGCGAGAAGGGGGCCGCCGACGCCGAGCGTGACGTGCGCGGCTTCGCCCTGAAGTTCTACACCGAGCAGGGCAACTGGGATCTGGTGGGCAACAACACCCCGGTGTTCTTCATTCGCGATCCCCTGAAATTCCCCGACTTCATCCACACCCAGAAGCGGGATCCCCGCACCAACCTGCGCAGCGCCACCGCCGCCTGGGACTTCTGGTCCCGCCACCCGGAATCCCTGCACCAGGTCACCATACTGTTCAGTGATCGCGGCATCCCCAGGAGCCTGCGGGAGATGAACGGCTACGGCAGCCACACCTTCAGCTTCATCAACTCGGCCAACGAGCGCTTCTGGGTCAAGTTCCACTTCAAGACCGAGCAGGGCCACCGCTTCTACACCGATGAAGAGGCGGCCACCGTCGTCGGTCAGGACAGAGAGACCAGCCAGGCGGATCTGTTCAACGCCATCGAGCGGGGGGACTTCCCGCGCTGGAAGGTCTATGTGCAGGTGATGCCAGAGGCCGAAGCCCAGACCTACTCGATCCACCCGTTCGACCTCACCAAGGTGTGGCCCCACAAGGACTACCCGCTCATCCCGGTGGGCGTGCTGGAGCTCAACCAGAACCCGGACAACTACTTCGCCCACGTGGAGCAGGCCGCCTTCACCCCGGCCAACGTGGTGCCCGGCATCGGCTTCTCGCCGGATCGCATGTTGCAGGGGCGGCTCTTCTCCTACGGTGACACCCAGCGCTATCGCCTCGGCGTCAACCACGGCCTGCTGCCGGTCAACGCCCCGCGCTGCCCGTTCCACCACGGCGCCCACCGCGACGGCGCCATGCGGGCGGACAGCAACGGTGGCGCCAGCCCCAACTACCAGCCAAACCGCTTCGGCACCCAGCAGCCGAGCGAGCAGCACGAACCGGCCCTGAGTCTGGAAGGGGCTGCCCTGCACTACGATTTTCGTGACTACGACAGCGACTACTACAGCCAGCCGGGGGATCTCTTCCGCCTGATGGACGAGGGACAGCGCGCCCGCCTCGCCGCCAACCTGGCCCGCTCCCTCATCAATGTGGAGGATGACGCCATCGTCGCGGCCCAGCTCAGGCACTTCGAGCAGGCCGACCCCGAGTACGCCAAACGGGTCGAGCTGGCCCTGGCCGCCCTGCAACGCTGAGTCGCAGGCAGCCAACCTCTGCAAAAGCAAAACGGGGGCCTGATGGCCCCCGTTCTCGCATGACGGTCTTTGATGAATGAAAAACGCAGCCCAGGGCTCTGTTGATCAATGCTGTATCCATCCCGGACGCCGCGCCCTCGCGCGCTTCCCTCCTTTGCCAACAAGGGTTTGTACCGCCAGCTCACGACGGCAACGACGTTGTGCACTGGCAGCGCGGCACCATTGTCCACCTGTGGTAATAAACCTGTCTGCGGTAATGCACTTTTAGTCACCAATAAAAACGGAGCCCGAGGCTCCGTTTTTCCATGCCGTATCCATTCCGGACACTGCGCCCTCGCGCGCTTCCCGTACCTTGCCAACAAGGGTTTGTACCGCCAGCTCACGACGGCAACGACGTTGTGTACTGGCAGAGCGGCATCATTATCCACCTGTGGTAATAAACCTGCCTGCAATAATGCTCTTTTAGTCACCAATAAAAACGGAGTCCGAGGCTCCGTTCTTCCATGCCGTATCCATTCCGGACGCAGCGCCCTCGCGCGCTTCCCGTACCCTTGCCAACAAGGGTTTGTACCGCCAGCTTACGACGGCAACGACGTTGTCCACTGGCAGAGCGGCACCATTGTCCACCTGTGGTAATAAACCTGCCTGCGGTAATACACGTTTAGTCACCAATAAAAACGGAGCCCGAGGCTCCGTTGTTCAATGCAGTATCAATCCCGGACGGAACGCGCTTCGCGCTCTGCACGTTCCCGTACCAACAGGCGTTTGTACCACCAGCTGTTGCGACGACGTTGAGTGTTGGAAGAGCGACGAGCCATTTCTGAAGTCCCAGTCAAGAGAGGAAAAGAGCCGCATTATGCGATAGAGGTCACGTCCATGTCTTTAGCTGGATCAAGAAAAGCCTCACTGGCCCACGGTGATGGTGCCGCTCTGCGTCGCCTTGCCAGCCACATCCGACGCCCTTTGTGGCTCGCGCCAGACCAGAGGCCCGTTGCTCTCCTGTTCGTTTTGCGCAGCGCACTCCAGCCAGTCATCACCCTGCCGGATCCGGGCCCCTGCCGAATACTTCTGATCCTGATACCAGCAGACCCGCTCCGGCAGCGATCCCAGCGGCAACACCAGCTCGCTGCCCACTTCCGTCCGCTTCGGTTCTGCCGCCACGCCGATACCGGTCGCACCGCCCAGCAGTGCCAGCAGCAGCCAGCTGCCTGCCCTCTTGCCTGAATTCATGATGTCACTCCTCGCTTGATGAAGAATGGAAGCGACCGGCAACCGCACAAACTTGATTAATAAGCGATGCCCTCTCTGGCATTCCCAAGCCAATATGGTAGCCTGCCAGCGCCTGCCCGCCCGTCTCAGAACCGGGCCAGGAAAATCCGTTGAATTTGTCGGCCCCAGACAAATATAACCTTATTAATCAAATCGTTATTTGGATATTATCCCAATGCGTATCATGCCGTTGCTCCAGGCGGCCTGCCTGAGCCTGATGTTGTCCGCCTGCGTTGCCCCCCTGCTGATGATGAGCCCCACCAGCCAGCTGATGTGGGCCCTGCTCAAACCCCTGGTCGGCTTCGATCCCAACCAGGCCAACCTGTTTGAACAGCCCCTGATCAAGGACCGGATGACCGCCATCCTCGGCCCCAACTACGACAGCACCATGCAGCTGCTCAAGACCGCCAACGAGCTGCAGCAGGAGGGGCCGCTGTTCTACGTGGTCTCCCGCTATGCCCCCATGCCCGAGGTGGCCAAGCAGGCAGGCATGGTCTGGAACTCGCAGACCAACCAGATGTCCGTGATGCTGCTCAAGGGCGACGGCACGCCCCAGGTCTTTGGCGAAAACCTGGCGGCCAGCACTCCGAGCTGGCCCAGCGAGATGCAGAACTGGCAGGCGCAGGGCAATCCGGCAGCCAGTGCGCTCTCCGGTGCCACCAACAGCCTGAGCGGCGCCGCCACCGGCAGCTCGCTTTTCGGCAGCGTGCTGGGTTCCCTGCAGCAGGGCGCCAGCAAGACCATGGCTGACACCACCCAGCAGGTCGTGAACGGCGCCACCACCTCGGCTCAGCAACAAGCCGGCAAGGCAGCCAGCAGTGCCACTGCGACCGTACAACAGCAGGCCACCAAGGCCGTAACCGAACCCGCCAAGCAGGCGGTCAGCAGCGCCACGACCACCGTACAGCAACAGGCCGCCAAGACAGTGACCGAGCCCGCCAAGCAGGCAGTCAGCAGCTCCGCTGCCACCGTGCAGCAACAGGCCACCAAGACAGTGACCGAGCCCGCCAAGCAGGCGGTCAGCAGCGCCGCTGCCACCGTGCAGCAGCAGGCCACCAAGACGGTGACCGAACCCGCCAAGCAGGCGGTCAGCAACGCCACGGCCACCGTGCAACAGCAGGCCGCCAAGGCCGTGACCGAGCCTGCCAAGCAGGCGGTCAGCAACGCCACGGCCACCGCGCAGCAGCAGGCCGCCAAGACGGTGGCAGAGCCTGCCAAGCAGGCAGTCAGCAGTGCCGCTTCCACCGTGCAGCAGCAGGCCACCAAGGCCGTGACCGAACCGGCCAAGCAGGCGGTCAGCAGCGCGGATGCCACCACCGCCGGCAAGGCGGTCGCCGATGCGGCTGCCAAGGCCCAAGCCGCGCGCGCCGCCGCCGAAGCCGAGATGGAAGCTCTACTCAAGTAACCCCTTCCCAGGCCATCGCAAGATGGCCTGGTCGTTTTCCCTGCCCGCTCCCTGGCAGCGGAATTCATGAACTTTTCGGCATAACTCCCTAAACTGGATGAAGACGACTTTTCGCAAGGAGTGCTGCCATGTCGCGTCTGCTCGGTCTGTTTGTCTGCTGCTGTCTGGGGGCCGCCCTGCCCGCCTCGGCGTTCACCTATTACTCCGAGCAGAACATGCCGTTCAACGGCCAGGATGAGAAGGGCAACAGCACCGGCCTGGCGGTAGAGCTGTTGAGACTGATGTGGCAAGAGATGGGGGAGCCGGAGCAACCCATCCACTTCATGCCCTGGGCCAAGGCCTGGTACCTGCTGACCCAGCAGCCGGATGCCGTGCTGTTCACCACGGCCCACACCCGGGCGCGGGATCCCCACTTCCTCTGGGTCTGCCCCATCAGCCACTCGCGGGTGTCGCTGGTGGGCCGCAAGCGGGATGCCCCCAAGGTGACCGGCAAGGCCGATCTGACCAGGCTGCAGATCGGGGTGATGCAGGCGGACGTGGGGGAGCAACTGCTGCTCAACCGGGGCATCAGCCCCGCCAACCTGATGTCGGTGGAGCGCATGGATCAGGTGGTGCGCCAGCTCATCATGGCCCGCACCGATCTGGTGGCCGGCAATGAGGTGATGCTGTTTCATCAGGCCAGGCAGCTCGGTTTTTCGTCCGATACCTTCGTCACCGTCGCCACCCTGGCGGATCAGGACAACTGCTTCGCCTTCAACCCGGCGGCGGACAAACAGCAGGTCGCCCGCCTGCAGCAGGCGCTCGACAAGGTCAGACAGGGGGAAGCCTTCAAGCAGCTCATCGCCCGCTACCAGGATGTGGTGCAGCCACCTCCGGCCGATCACCTGCCGCGAATAGAGTAAGTACCAGATACAAACAGGCCACCCGAAGGTGGCCTGTTTCATGGTGCGAGCCGCTCACTGGAAGTGATGGTCGTGCTCGGACTTCTTGGTCTGGGCGCCCTCGCTGTGCTCGATGGCGGTGCGGATGAGGTCCACCCCGGCCCGGATGATCAGGACCCCCATGTTGACCAGCTTGACGCAGACCCACATGAAGGTGATGAGCAGGATCAGCTTGAGCACTGTCTGGAACGCCTCCAGGAAGTTCTGCTCCAGCTGGCCGGTCAGGCCACTGGCACTGGTCATCAGCCAGGTGTACACCTCGCGCACGAAGGGGATGCGACTCGGCATCTCCAGCACGTCCAGCGCGGCAGGCAGGGCCTGGAAGATGACGATGCTGCCGAACAGGATCAGGATGACACCGATGGCGATGCCCAGAAAAAAACCAAACTGTTTCATGGAAGGTCCCAAGGTTTGCTGCATGGAAATAACATAGCTGCCAATACTAGGGACTGCCTTACCCCACGGCAATCCTTGCGCGCCGGGTCGCCCGCTTGCCACGCCGGCCCGGCCCCGGCGTCCGGCCACAAACCATTGCCCAACTATCTGATTTCTGTGACGCTTGTGCCCATCACCCCCTATCGGTCAGGCCTTCATGTTGCGCCACTGTTTTTTGCTACTCTGCCTCCTGCTGTCGTCACCGCCCCTCCTTGCCGCCCCGACGGCGGCCGTTTGCGTGGTCAAGCACCAGCAGCAGCTGTTGCTGGTGCAAGACAGGGTCTCCTCCCGCTACAGCCTGACCGGTGGCTACATAGATGCAGGGGAGACGCAGCAGCAGGCGGCGCTGCGGGAGTTGTATGAAGAGACCGGTTTGCGAGGCCGGGTCGTCGCCGAGCTGGGGCCATGGCAGCGCGCCCTGTTGTTTGCCTGTCAAACCCTGGAGCCCATCCGCGCACAGACCGGCTCTGGCTTCGTCTCCCTGCTGCTGGCCCCCAATCTGGGCGGCGAGATCCTCAACGCCAGGCTGATCGCGCCGGCCCAGTTGCCGGATGATCAGCGCCGTTTCCCGGCCCAGCTCGACTGGCTAGCCCCCCAACTGGCCGCCATGCCCGACAGCCCCGTGCTCTGGCTGCCCGATTTTCGTGGCGAGGGCAATGCACTGCACCGCATGGAAGTCCCGCTGATCCACCAGCTGCAGACCTGGCTCGGTGCCCAGGTGCGCTGGCTCGAGGTCAGCAACCTGTTCGGTTCAGCCGCCTTTCAGCTTGCCCTGCTACCCTTGCTGCTGCCCTGGCTGGGCTGGCCCCGGGTGCGCCAGCTGCTGCTGGCCATGCTGACCCTCACCCTGCTGGTGCAGCTGGCCAAGGAGGGGATTGGCTGGCCCAGACCCTTCCACCTCGACCCCGCCCTGGCACAGGGCAGCGTCCAGGGCTTTGGCATGCCGAGCGGCCACGCCGCCTCTGCGTTGCTGTTCTGGGGCGTGTTGCTCAGAGGGTGCTGGCCCGCCAGCCCCTGGCGCAGTGCCACCCTGGCCCTGCTGCTGGCCGCCCTGACCGGATTGGCCCGGGTCTGGCTCGGGGTGCACTTCCTGTCGGATGTGGCGGCCGGTTTGCTACTTGGCGCCTTACTGCTGGCCCTGTATCCCCGCCTCGCCGGCCTGGCAGCCAGTCGCCGGGGCTGCGCCGGGCTCACCCTCGCCTGCGCGCTGGCCGCCGGGTGGAGCCAATCCTCGGCGCTGGCAGGCCTGGCCACCTTCAGCCTGGGGCTGACCCTCGGCATGATGTTGCCGCTGCCGCGCACGGCGCCGGCCGGCTGGCGCCTCCCCTTGCTGGCCCTGCTCGGTGGCCTGCCGCTGGGGGCATTGTGGTGGGCGCTGCCGCTCTGGCTGACCAGCTCCTGGCTCATTCTGCTCGGCCAGTGGCTGCTTTATTGTTGCCTGGGGCTCTGGTTGAGCGCCGGTCTCTGGTGGATACTCTCTCTCGTGAATAATGACCCGCTACCCAAGGGCCCAGGCCCTGACAAGGGATTGCTATGAATATGAAAAAAGTGGATTTAGCCAAGATAACCCTGGGAGTGCTGTTTATCAGCCTCCTCATCGTCTCCTGTTTCATGGTGCTGCGCCCCTTCCTGCCCGCGCTGGTGTGGGCCACCATGATCACCATCGCCACCTGGCCACTGATGTTGATGGTGCAGCGCCTGCTGTGGGGCAAGCGCGCCCTGGCGGCCCTCTTCATGACCCTGGTGCTGCTGCTGATGTTCGTCATCCCGCTCTTCATGGCGCTGGCCAACGTGGCGGAGAAGGCGCCCATGCTGATCGAGCTGGGCACCACCATCAGCCACTCCCCGCCCCCCGAGCTGCTCTGGCTGCAGCAGGTGCCGCTGGTGGGCGGCAAGCTTTACGACTTCTGGCAGCAGATCCTGGCGAGCGGTGGTCAGGTGCTGTTTGCCAAGCTGGCCCCCTACTTCGGCCAGACCGCCCGCTGGCTCGCCTCCCAAGCGGGCAACCTGGGGCTGCTGTTCGTCCACTTCCTGCTGACCGTCGGCATCTGCGGCCTGCTCTACCACTCCGGTGAAGTGGTGGCGACCGGCATTCGCCGCTTCGCCCACCGGCTGGCCGGCGAGCGCGGCGACAACGCCACAGTGCTCGCTTCACAGGCGATCCGCGCCGTGGCCATGGGGGTCGTGGTGACCGCCCTGGTGCAATCCTCGGTGGCCGGTATCGGTCTGCTGATTGCCGGCATCCCCTACACCATGATCCTGGTGGTGGTGATGTTCCTGCTGATCGTCGCCCAGATTGGCCCCTTCCCGGTGCTGCTGGCCTGTGTCGGCTACCTCTACTGGAGCGGCGACACCACCTGGGGCACCTTCCTGCTGGTCTGGTCGCTGCTGGCGGGCACCATGGACAACTTCCTGCGTCCCTTCCTGATCAAGCGCGGTGCAGACCTGCCGCTCATCCTGATCCTGGTGGGGGTTATCGGCGGCTTGCTGGCGATGGGGATCATCGGCCTCTTTATCGGTCCCGTGGTGCTGGCGGTGGGCTACACCCTGCTGGATGCCTGGATCAAGGAAGGCGACCAACCGGCGGCGGCCGTGGTGGAAACGCCCAAGGCCCAATAACGATTCAGTAAAAAGACGATTCAGTCTCCATCGCTGATACCAGGAGCCGCCCACAAGGGCGGCTCTTTTGGCTATTGCCGTCCCATGCAGCTTCGATTGGCGAAGCGTGATCGGATGATCGAGATGCCGCTGTTCCGGTATTTCCGTGAGTCAGCGGCATCTGTCAGAGGAGAAATATGGATAGCCGTTATAGCGGGAGAATTGATTTACGCGAACGTCCGATTACGCCTTACGGCTAATCAAACCTACGGGCTGGAGCGAAGCGTAAGCCTGTCCCATCGGAACGAAGTAAAGCGTTTTTGAAGGCATTGTTAGGGAAGGTGCGAATAAGCGGGGAAATTCTTCTCGGCTGACTCAGTCATTTCATTTCTTCATGTTTGAGCCGATTTTTTCTCCCGTAAATGCCTTGAATCAGCCTATTTAGACCGTTTCTTCGCCATTTAAGGCGTTATCCCCAGTTTTTAGTGAGATCTCTCCCACTGACGTATCATCTGGTCCACCCGAAACAGGTTGGCCAGCGTGAATAACATCGCCAGTTGGTTATCGTTTTTCAGCAATCCCTTGTATCTGGCTTTCACGAAGCCGAACTGTCGCTTGATGATGCGAAATGGGTGCTCCACCTTGGCCCGGATGCTGGCTTTCATGTATTCGATGTTGATGGCCGTTTTGTTCTTGCGTGGATGCTGTTTCAAGGTTCTTACCTTGCCGGGGCGCTCGGCGATCAGCCAGTCCACATCCACCTCGGCCAGCTCCTCGCGCTGTGGCGCCCCTTGGTAGCCGGCATCGGCTGAGACAAATTGCTCCTCTCCATGCAGCAGATTACCCAGCTGATTGAGGTCATGCTCGTTGGCCGCGGTGGTGACTAGGCTGTGGGTCAGGCCACTCTTGGCATCGACACCAATGTGGGCCTTCATGCCAAAGTGCCACTGATTGCCTTTCTTGGTCTGATGCATCTGCGGATCGCGTTGCTGCTCTTTGTTCTTGGTCGAGCTGGGAGCCTCAATGATGGTGGCATCGACCAAGGTGCCTTGGGTCATCATGACGCCTGCTTCGGCCAGCCAGCGATTGATGGTCTTGAACAATTGGCGGGCCAGTTGATGCTGCTCCAGCAGGTGGCGGAAATTCATGATGGTGGTGCGGTCCGGCAAGGCGCTATCCAGGGATAACCGGGCAAACAGACGCATGGAGGCGATTTCGTACAGAGCATCTTCCATCGCGCCATCGCTCAGGTTGTACCAATGCTGCATGCAGTGAATGCGTAACATGGTTTCCAGCGGATAAGGTCGCCGGCCATTACCAGCCTTGGGGTAAAACGGCTCGATGACTTCCACCATGTTTTGCCATGGCAGGATCTGCTCCATGCGGGACAAGAAAATCTCTTTTCTGGTCTGACGGCGCTTACTGCTGAATTCACTGTCGGCGAAGGTAAGTTGATGACTCATGATGAACCCTGTTCCATGGCTCCAGATGACAAACATGATCTCATATCAGGGACTTGTTCGCACCTTCCTTAATCAAATTGCGTTGAGTAATAGACTATCTGTCGCATGGATGGCGAACAAATGATCGATTTCCCGTAAAAGTGATAAGTGGAGCTAATCAATGGTGTTCAAACAGTGGCCCCCGCTCAACGTGCTGCGGGGCTTTGAGGCGGCGGCCAGACTCGGCAGTTTTCATCAGGCGGCGCAGGAGCTGCACCTGACCCAGTCCGCCATCAGCCAGCAGATCCGCTCGCTGGAGGAGCTGCTGGGCCAGCCGCTGTTTCACCGGCAGGGGCGCTCGGTCACCCTCACCGATGCGGGGCAGGATCTGCTGGAGACCACCCAGAGCGTGCTGTTGCAGCTGGCGATGGGGATCGAGCGGCTGGAGCAGTACCGCAAGCCGAACCAGCTGGTGCTCAACACCAGCACAGCCATCGCCCGCCACTGGCTGCTCCCGCGGCTGGGGGCGTTTCATCGCGCCCATCCCGAGGTCGATCTCTGGCTGTTCACCAGCGACGAAGAGCCCGACATGGCCGAGCAGACCATCGATCTCGCCCTGCGCTGGGAGCTGGCCCCCCAGGCCGAGTGTCGTCACCAGCTGCTGCTGACAGACCGCCTGCTGCCGGTGGCCGCCCCCGCCGTGCTGGCGTTGCCGGCGGCAGAGCGCACCACATTGCACGGGGAGCGGGTGCTGGACTGGCACCACTGGACCCTCAAGGGCGGGGAAGATCTGCAGCTGCAGACCTGGGGGCTCAACTTCTCCGATCCCGGTCTCTTGCTGGACGCCGCCTGCCAGGGGCTCGGCATCGCCCTGGTGAGCGAGCGGCTCTCCCGTCCCGCCCGTCAGCAGGGGCAGCTGTTGCCGCTCTCCACCCACAGGGTCAAGGGGCCGCAGTGGCATCTGCTGGTACATCAGGAGAGCGAGACCATGCCGGAGTGCCGCGCCTTCTGTCGCTGGCTTGAGTTGCAGTTTGCCGACCCCGCTCCCGCCGAGAATGGTTTGCCATCCCTCTGAGGCAGGTCACTGAATCGGGCCCGCAAGGGTGGTTAAATGGGCGTTCGTCTCTTTGCCGGATCTTGTCGTGACCATCCTGTCCGCCTCCATGCCGCCAGCCCGGGCCTGGCCTGACTATCTGCAAGCCTCCTGGCTGCGCTGCGCCCACCAGACCAGCGCCACCCTCTGGCATCCGCCCCACAGCGCCAAGGGGCAGACCTTGCAGAGCCTGCGCCAGCGCAAGCGCGACCTGCTCACCACCGGCGAGATGGCACTCGAGGATCTCTACGAATTTATGGAGGGGCGCCCCTGCGCCCTGCTGCTCACCGACGAGAGCGGCTGCCTGCTGGCCCAGACCGGCCACCCCGATACCCTGCGTGAGCTGGCGACGCTGGGGTTTGGCCCCGGCGCCTTCTTCAGCGAGGGGCGCATCGGCACCAATGCCATCAATCTGGCGGCGCTGGAAGGGATGCCGCTCTGCGTCAGCGGCCCCCAGCACTTCAACCAGACCCTCCACCCCTGGCACTGCTGCGCCAGCCCGGTCTACAACAGCAACGGCCGTCAGGTCGCCATCATGGCGCTGACCTGCAAGGTGGAGGAGGCGAGCGCCGGCGATCTGGCGCTCACCGTCAGCGCCGGGCGCGAGCTGGCCCACCTGCTGCAGATGGAGACCCTGATGCAGGAGTCCCAGCACCACCTGAGCGAGCTCTACGCCCTGCTGGACGGCATGGATGATGGTGTGCTGGCCTGGGATCCGCAGGGCCGGCTGCGCTACCTCAACGCGCTGGCGGCCAATCGGCTACGGCTCGATCCGGCGCTCTGTCTCGGCCAGCCACTGGAGCAGCACCTGCTGCTGCCCCAGCGGTTGCAGCTCGCCATCAAGGGGCAGACCCCGCTCAGCCATGTGGAGGTGACGCTGGAGAAGCTAGGCGCTCAGGAGGGGGTGTTCATCAATGCGCTGGTGAGCCTCAAGCCACTACCCGGGCCGGACGGGGTCAGTTTTATCGCCCTGCTGCACCCGGTCGATCGGCTGCGGGCCATCAGTCAGCTGCGCCAGACGGTACCCGAGCTGTCGGCGCTGGTGGGCGAATCGAGCGCCATGCGCAAGCTGCTGCGTTACGCCCGGCAGGCGGCCCAAAGCCAGGGGCCGATACTGCTGCGCGGCGAGGAGGAGGTGGGCAAGGCCCAGCTGGCGGAGGCCATTCATTTTAGCAGCGAACGGGCCGCCGGGCCGCTCATCACCCTCAACTGTCAGGCCCTGCCGAGCGAGCGGATGGCGCTGGAGCTGATGGGCTCTGACGAGGCCGGGCAGGAGCGGGCTGGCAAGTTCGAGCTGGCCCACGGCGGCACGCTAGTGCTGGAGCAGGTGGAGTGCCTCTCTGCCCCCATGCAGGCGGCGCTGCTGCAACTGCTCAAGACAGGTCGCCTGCAGCGCTTCGACTCGGCCCGTATCCTGCCGCTCAAGGTGCGGATCATCGCCACCAGCAGCGCCCCGCTGGAGCAGAAGGTGCAGGAGGGGCACTTCGGCCGCCAGCTGCTCTATGCCCTGCAGGCGTGCGAGCTGTGGCTGCCAGGCCTGCGCGAGCGCAGCGCCGATCTGCCCGGTCTCATCAGCCAGCAGCTGGCTGCGCAGGGGCGCGAGCCGGTGCGCCAGTTCAGTCCGGCGGCCCTCGATTGCCTGCTCGCCTATCCCTGGCCCGGCAATCTGGGGGAGCTGCGCAGCGCCATCGAGCATGCCCTGCTTCACGCCGGTCAGGGGCCAATCCCGCCGGAGGCGCTGCCGGCCGCCATTCGGCACGGTTATCAGCGGGTGGCGGACGAGGTGGTGGGGCAGCCGCTGCTCACCCTGGCGGAGCTGGAACGTCAGGCCATTTTGCGCTGCGCCCACGCCTGCAAGGGGCAGGTGAGCCAGATGGCCCAGCATCTTGGCATCAGCCGCACCACCCTCTGGCGGCGGCTCAAGCTGCTCGAGATCGATCCTGCCAACTACCACGGCTGACGCCAGTCCGAGCCATTGCATATCGGTTCGCAGAACATGAAAAAGGCCCCGCAGATGCGGGGCCGTTTTTATATGGCAAGGTCAGCCGTGGCGCGGTTACAGCCCCAGCTGGTGAGCGGTGACGATGGCCGCCAGCACATCCTCGGCGGTGACCTTGAACGGCATGTTGTGGATGGTCTCCCCTTCCGCAGTAGAGGCCTTGGCCACCTCCATCAGGCGCGCCATGTCCAGCTCCTTGACCCCCATCATATGCAGGTTGGTGGGCAAACCGATCGAGCGGCAGAAGGCCAGCACCGTCTCGATCTCCGCCATGGGAGCGTTCTCCAGCACCAGCTGCACCAGGGTACCGAACGCCACCTTCTCACCGTGGTAGAGGTGGTGACACTCGGCAAGCTGGGTCAGGCCGTTGTGAACCGCGTGGGCGGCGGCCAGACCGCTGCTCTCGAAGCCGATACCGCTCAGATAGGTGTTGGCCTCGATGATGTTCTCCACCGCCTTGGTGCAGAGCCCCTGCTCCACCGCCAGCTTGGCCTTGTAGCCATCGGCCAGCAGGGTCTTGTAGCAGAGCTCGGCGATGGCCTGGGCCGCCAGGGTGGAGGCGCCACCGGCCATGGTCTGGCAACCGGACACCTTGTTGGCGCGCGCCTCGAAGTAGGTGGAGAGCGCATCCCCCATGCCGGAGACCAACAGCCGCACCGGGGCGCGGGCGACCACGCCGGTATCCATGATGACCATGTTGGGGTTGGTCGGGATCATCAGGTATTCGCTGAACTGCCCTTCCGGGGTGTAGATGACCGCCAGCGCGCTGGTGGGGGCATCGGTGGAGGCGATGGTCGGCACTATGACCACCGGCACCTGCTGGTAGAAGGCGACCGACTTGGCGGTATCCAGCGTCTTGCCGCCGCCGATGCCAATGATGACGTCAAACGGCGTCTGCTTACAGCGGGCCAGCAGGCGGTCAATCTCGGGGCGGGAGCATTCGCCGTTGAAGCAGTCGAACTCGGGCTGGATGCCTGCCCCGTGGAAGCTGGTGGCCACGGTATCGCCAACGAGCTTGGTGACGAAGGCGTCGGCCAGGATCAGCGGCTTGGCGCCGAGCGCCTTGACGTAGTTGCCGATGTTGGCGAGGGCCCCGTTGCCTTGCACGTATTTGCTGGGGCTGATGATGATGCGGTCCATATTTTATCCCTCTCTATTTATTTCGTAAGACTTCTTTTGAAACTAAAGGAGGCGAAGGGGCGGCAGTGCCGGGGACTCCTTCGTCTTTCACTTGCATGACAGCGCCTTGAAGCAGGCAGGTCAGTCGCCGAAGCGCTCCGCTGCCAGTTGCTGGAAGCAGGCCAAGGCGGCCTCGGCATCCTCCCCACGCGCCAACAGGGTGAGCGTGTCGCCCTGGCGCACGTCGAGCATGGTGAGCCGGGTCAGACTGCGGGGGTTGGCCTCTTTCTCCCCCTTCTGCAACTTGAGTTCGGCGGCAAAGGGCTTGAGAGCGGCCACCAGGCGGGCGGCGGGGCGCACGTGCAGGCCGTGGGGATTGTCTACCACCACCTCGCAGCGCAGCCAGCCGTCGTCAGGGGCTGGAGCGGCTTCAACGGCCTGCGGCTCCGCCTTGCCCGGCAGCATCGCCTGTTTCGGGCCCAGCGCGCCGAGCGCCTCGGCGGCGACCTCGTCCAGCGTCAGGCCAGAACCGGCCGCCACCACGGCGGCCAGGGTGCCCTCGACCAGCGGGGCCGGGCAGAGCCGCACCCGGGCACTCAGCTCCGGGGGCAGCAACTCGAGGGCGGTCTCGGCGCTCAGCAGGGCGCTGCCGAGATCCATCAGCACCAGCACGCCGCTGCCGTCATCCGCTTCTTCAATCGCACTCATCACGGCGATGGCGTCGGTGCCGATGGGGTGGTCGGGGTCATCGACCCCGGCCGCCAGCAACAGCTTCGCCGGGCTGCCCAGCTGATCGGCCAGCGCTTTCAAGCCGGCCGCCAGCATGGCGCTGTGAGAGACCACTACGATTCCGATCATGTCTACAACCTCGCTCTGTCACGCAGGGCGGTCAGCAGCAGCAGGGTCGAGGTGGCCCCGGCATCCTGATGGCCGATACTGCGCTCGCCAAGATAGCTGGCGCGCCCCTTGCGAGCCTGCATCTGGATGGTGGCCTCGGTGCCAGCCGCGGCGGCCGCTACCGCCTTGTCCAGCGCCTCGGGCAGTGGCAAGCCTTGTTGCTCCGCCTGTTGCAGGGCGGCCAGGGCTGGCCACCAGGCATCGCACATGGTCTTGTCACCCGGCTCGGCACGGCCGCGCGAGACGATCCCCTCCACCCCGTCGCTCAGCATCTTGCCGAGCTGGCCGAGGGTCAGGCTCTGGCATGCATCGCTGCTGGCCGCAGCCCGGATGAAGAAGGTGCCGTAGAGCGGGCCGCTGGCGCCGCCGACCGAGGAGAGCAGGGTCATGCCGGTGGTTTTCAGCACCTGGCCGATGTCTTTGTCCGCCACCGCCGGCAGCTTCTCGGCCACCTTGGCGAAGCCGCGTTGCATGTTGAGGCCGTGGTCGCCGTCGCCGATGTCGGTATCCAGCGCCGTGAGGTAGTCACGCTGCTCGGTGAAGATGTGCTCGCAGTCGAGCAGCCAGTTGACGATTTGATGCTTGCTTAACATGAATATTCCTCAGCAGCCGCGGCGCAGGGCGGGGGTGTGAACGGGGGCATCCCACAGGGTCATCAGCTCGTCATCCGCCTTGAGCAGGGTGATGGAGATGCCGGTCATGTCGAGGGAGGTGCAGTAGGGGCCGATCAGGTTGCGCACCAGATGGATGCCCGCCTCTTCGCACAGGGTTGCAAGACGGCCATAGACGCCGTAGAGCTCGGAGATCGGAGTGCCCCCCAGGCTGTTGACCAGCGCGATGACCCGGTCACCCTTGTTGAACGGCTCGATAAAGGTGTGCTCCTCCTGCCAGCTGCCGGAGGCTCTGTCCCAGTGGCGCAGGGTGCGGCCATAGGGGCGGTTGTCGACCAGCTCCTTGAACATGTCGTCCACCAGGGCGTTGAGGTCGGTGAAGGGGCGGCGTTCGATGCCCGGCTCGCCGTGGATGCCGACGCCAAACTCCACCTCATTGTCCGCCAGGGTGAAGGAGGGCTTGCCGGCAGCAGGAACTGTGCAGGCATGCATGGCGACCCCTATGGTGCGGCTCTGGTTGTTGACGCGACGGGCCAGCGCCTCGCAGCGCGCCAGATCGTAGCCCGCCTCGGCGGCTGCACCGACCAGTTTCTCGCACAGCACGGTCGTGGCAACGCCACGGCGACCGGCGGTATAGAGGCTGTCTTTCACCGCCACGTCGTCATCGATCAGGGCGAACCCAACCTTGACACCATCACCGTGTAGCAGCTCGACCGCAGTCTCGAAATTGAGCACGTCGCCGGTGTAGTTCTTCACCAGAAACAGCACGCCAGCGCCGCCATCGACGGCCTGACCACACTCGTACATCTGATCCGGCGTGGGCGAGGTGAAGATCTCGCCGGGGCAGGCACCATCCAGCATCCCCTTGCCCACCAGGCCACCGTGCATCGGCTCGTGGCCGCTGCCACCGCCGGAAACCAGCGCCACCTTGCCCATCACGGGAGCATCGGCACGGGTGATGAAGTGGGGCTCGATACGCACCTTGAGCTCGGGGTGGGCGGCGGCCATCCCCATCAGCTGTTCACGGACCACGGCATCGACGGCATTGATCAGTTTCTTCATGGCTCACTCCTTAGCTTGCCACCGCTCGGGTGGGCAAATGGTTGATGGAGCCAGTCTAACGGCAGAAAAGAGGATAAAAATGACGGGCTGTTTGGTTCGGATTTGAAACAGCAGAAGAGGGGTTGGTGTTTCAATCTGAAACGAGCGGATGGGGAAGATCCGGGAAAGTGTTAGCCGCCTCACAGCCATGAAAAAGGGCCCCGCAGGGCCCTTCTCGATAGCGTGAGGATTAGATGGCCCAGCCACCGGCGTAGAAGATCACCAGGGCCACGGCGATGATGACGGTGCCGATGTTGAGCTTCTTCCACTCGGCGGCAAACAGGCGGCCGACCACCAGGGCCACGAAGCCCAACATGATGCCGGTGACGATGTTGCAGGTGAGCACGATGAAGACGGCGCACAGCATGCCGGAGAGGGCATCGACCGAGTCGTTGAAGTCCAGCTTGGTGACGTTGCCCAGCATCAGCAGGCCCACATACATCAGGGCCGGTGCGGTGGCGTAGGCCGGTACCAGATAGCTCAGCGGGGAGAGGAAGATCATCAGCAGGAAGAGCACGCCGACCAGGGTGGCGGTCAGACCTGTCTTGCCGCCGGCAGCGGTCCCTGCGGCAGATTCGATGTAGACGGCAGCCGGAGCACCACCTACCACGCCCGCCACCATGCTGCTGACGGAGTCCGCAGTCAGGGCCTTGCCACCGCTGATGATGTGACCACGCTCGTTGATGAGGCCAGCCTGACCGGCCACGGCACGGATGGTGCCGGTGGCGTCAAACACGGCGGTCATCACCAGCGCCAACACGGTCGGAATCACCACCGGATTGAGGGCGCCCAGCAGATCCATGCTGCCCACCAGGGAGCCATTCTCGCCACTCAGGCTCGGCATGGCGAAGAAGCCCTGCCAGGTCACTTTCGGATCGAAGATGAGGCCGAGGATAGAGATGGCGATGATCACCATCAGGATGCCGCCCGGCACCTTGCGGCGCTCCAGGCCGAAGATGGCAGCCAGACCCAGCACCGTCATGATGACCGGGAAGGCAGTGATCTCGCCGAGCTGCACCGGCAGGCCAGCCCCTTCATTCTTGATCACCATGCCGACCCCGTTGGTGGCGATCAGCAGCAGGAACAGGCCGATACCGATGCCGGTACCGTGGGCGATGCCGGAGGGAAGGTTGTCCAGGATCCACTGGCGCACGCCGGTGACACTGATCAGGGTGAACAGCACCCCCATCAGGAAGATGGCGCCCAGCGCGACCGGAATGCTCAGCCCCTGACCCAGCACCAGGCTGAAGGCGGTAAAGGCGGTGAGAGAGATGGCACAACCGATGGCCATCGGCAGCTTGGCCCAGAGCCCCATCAGCAGGGAGCCGAAGGCGGCGATCAGACAGGTCGCCACAAACACCGGGCCCTGCTCAAAACCGGCTGCGCCCAGCATGTTCGGCACGACGATGATGCTGTAGACCATCGCCAGGAAGGTGGTCAACCCGGCCAGCAGCTCCTGTCGCACCGTGCTGCCACGCTGGCTGATGGAGAAATAGGAATCCAGAAACCCGCCATTGCCGGCGCGGGCCGTCGTTTGTTGCGTTGCCATAGTTCATCCTGAAAGTGTGAAGGAAATCGTTTGCTTGCTGGCGCGCAAAATAGCAAGAATTTGGCGAGATTGCAGCGGATAAGCCTCCATTTCCCCGAAGTTTTTCATAAAAGGGCTCGTTGGAGGCCTCATTTTCCATGAGAGCGGCCCATCCCAAGCTTCTACACTCTTAGCTAGCCACGTTCCCATCTACCGGAGAGAAGCCCATGCACACAGGCAACCTGCTTGGCCAGATCCCCTCCCCCCTGCCCAGTGAAGTGTTCGCGGATCTGGTCAGTACCAACAATGTTCGTATCGAGCGCATCCTCTCCCAGGGGCAGCAGACCCCTACCGGAGAGTGGTTCGATCAGGATGAACACGAATGGGTATTGCTGGTGCAGGGAGAGGCCATCCTGGTCTTCATCACACCGGATACCGGGGTACAGGAACGCGTCCATCTGGGGCCGGGGGATTACATCAACATCCCGGCGCACCTTCAGCACAGGGTGGAGTGGACCCATCCGACCGAGACAACCGTCTGGCTCTGCGTCTATTACTAGCAAGCTCACGGCTCAAGAAGGCAATGCTTCTGCTGCGAAGATCGAAGAGGAGACCGTGGAGACGAAAAAAAGCCCAGTCTGTCGACTGGGCTTCTTGTTAGTGGCATAACGGACGCAGAGACGGACAAAATCCGGCTCAAGCACAAGGAACAACAGACCGGGACAAAGTTGCCAGTGGCAAGTCACAGCCTTGGTGGTTGCCTCTTGTTTCCTGAGATCTTATCCAGACGCCAGAAAGCAAAAAGGCCTTCCCGTCAGGGAAGGCCTTTCAATTTAGTGGCGGAGCGGACGGGACTCGAACCCGCGACCCCCGGCGTGACAGGCCGGTATTCTAACCGACTGAACTACCGCTCCGCATTCGGTTAGCTTTCGCTAAATCTTTTGCTGCTTGTTTGTGAGGTGTCATCCTCGCAGCCAGCCATGTGATTCTTCACATCACCGTTTAATTGGGTGCCTGGCAGTGTCCTACTCTCGCATGGCGAATGCCACACTACCATCGGCGCTACAGCGTTTCACTTCTGAGTTCGGCATGGGGTCAGGTGGTTCCACTGCGCTATTGCCGCCAGGCAAAA
>NZ_JALIHH010000249.1:0-368 GCF_022869435.1 Aeromonas sp. LsrichE-8G | reverse complement strand
CAAGTTCCGTCAGTCCCAGCCAGTTGAAGGGAAAATTAAAAACGCGACCGTCAGCCAAGCAGCCGGGCACTGGTATATCTCCTTTCAGGTCGAGCAGGAGACGCTTGAGCCAATTCACCCCTCCGGCTCAATGGTCGGGCTAGATGTGGGGATCGCCAAGCTCGCAACCCTGTCAGATGGCACGGTGTTTGAGCCCGTCAACAGCTTCAAAACCAATCAGATCAAGCTGGCAAGGCTCCAACGCCAGTTGAGCAAAAAGGTAAAGTTCAGCAGCAACTGGAAGAAACAAAAAGCCAAGATCCAGCGGCTGCATTCACATATCGCCAATACCCGCCGCGATTACCTTCACAAGGTCACAACGACTATCA
>NZ_JALIHH010000248.1:0-293 GCF_022869435.1 Aeromonas sp. LsrichE-8G | reverse complement strand
CTCTTTTGCAGGTAGATCATCATGGCCGCACCCGCTATCTCGATCCGTAACCTCGATCACCTTGGTTTGGTCGCCGCACTCTGCCAGGAACTGGGCATTGCCCGCATGATCGATGCCTTGCTCCCCAAAACCCCGCCTTTCAAGGTCTCACATGGTGAAGCCTTGGTCGCCATGATAGTGAACGGCCTCGGCTTTCACAGCAGCACCCTGCACATGTTCCCGCAATTCTTCGCTAACAAGCCGGTTGAGCGCCTGATTGGCCCCGGGATCTGTGCTGATGACCTCAATGATGA
>NZ_JALIHH010000247.1:0-603 GCF_022869435.1 Aeromonas sp. LsrichE-8G | reverse complement strand
GACCAAATAAAATTTGGTTTTCGCCAAGAAGTTTCCAAAGCACTTGTAACAAATGTTTGAGAACTACTTTTTAAATCAGCTTTCCAGATTGTTAAAGAGCATGTTTGCAACGGTCAGTGACCGAAGAAAACAGACATAAACATGTGATGCTTATGTCTGCATTCTTTTAGCAAGAAGAGAAGTGGCGTCCCCTAGGGGATTCGAACCCCTGTTACCGCCGTGAAAGGGCGGTGTCCTAGGCCTCTAGACGAAGGGGACGAAAATCATGCTTTGCGAAGGACACTTCGTAATGATTTTCGTAAAGGCGACGCCGAGCCTGCGAGGCTAGCGGCCTTTAGCGCTGTTCGTTGTTATCGCTAACTCTGAATTGGGTAACGACTTACGTCGTTATTCACATCCCAACCCAACGAACGGGCTTCTCTCATTCAACCGAAGTTGAATAAGCACTGATGCATACGCACCAGGTCTTTGCTCTAACTACTTTGAATCAAGGCAATCTGTGTGAACACTCAACAACTTCGTCATCTTAAGGTAAGGAGGTGATCCAACCCCAGGTTCCCCTAGGGTTACCTTGTTACGACTTCACCCCAGTCATGAATCACA
>NZ_JALIHH010000246.1:987-74046 GCF_022869435.1 Aeromonas sp. LsrichE-8G | reverse complement strand
CAAGCGCCGTTTGCAGACCAGTGTGGGCACCATCGAACTTGGGGAGGTGCGGCGGCTGGTGATGGATGAGTTTGCCCTGCACAAGGGACACCGCTATGCCACCGTGATCATGGATGCCGAGCGAACCCGCGTCCTGTGGGTGGGGCGTAAGCGCCGTTAAATCGACGTACTTGCCCTAACGGTATTGCGCCACTTTTTTTGAAATCGGCTCCAACGCCACATTCCACGGTAGCAGCGCTTCCAGCTTTTCCAGGCTGTCCGCGTCGCCGATCCGCTCCAGCACATAATTGATATACGCTGACGGCTCCAGCTGATTGGCCTTGGCTGTTTCCAGCAGCGAGTAGCAGGTCGCGCTCGCCTTCGCTCCTTGCGCGCTATCGGCGAACAACCACGCCTTGCGACCCACCGCAAACGGGCGGATCGCGTTTTCCGCCAGCACGTTGCTGATATGCAGATCGCCGCGCATGCAGTAACCTACCAGGCAAGACCACTGTCCCAGCGTGTACTCCATCGCTTTTCTCGTCAGCGACCCTTTCATCACCTTGCCGATCTGCTCTTCCAACCAGATTTTGAACTCTGCCAGCAGCGGCACGCTGCGTGACTGCCGCCCCTGATAGCGCTCGGCATCACTGCCGTCCCGCAGCTCCCGTTCGATAGCATAGAGTTTGCTGATATAGCCCAACGCCACATCGGCCTTGCTGGCTTTACGTTGGTCTTTCGCGGGGACAGCCTTCGTTGCTTCGATAAATTTACGCCGGGCGTGATCCCAGCAGCCGATACGGGTGAGCCCGTTTGTGCGGCACACCTCGGCGTAGCCAGAATAACCATCAGCTTGCAGGATACCGTCAAAACCGGCCAGCAGGCGCACGGGTACGCTGCCGGCACGCGACGGATCATATTCAAATAATACTGATTGTCGGCCCGGGGGACCGCCGCGGGTGACCCACATCCACTTATCCGATTGGGCCGTTTTGCCCGCTTCCTTGAGGACCTGGATCCGGGTCTCATCAGCTTGAAGGTAAGCGGCGCTGTTTTGTTCTTCGCGCAGCAGGTTCATCAGGGGCTGGAACACGTCATCCAGACGGATGAGCCAGTGTGCCATGCTGGTGCGACTCACTTCCTGCCCATGGCGCTTGAACATCTGCTCCAGGCGGTAGAGCGGCAGGCCATCAGCATACTTCGAGGTGATGATGTAGCCCAGCAGTGACGGGGTGGCAACGCATTTGCCCAGTGGATGCACCGGACGTTTGGCCGCGAGGATCACCTGTTCGCCATCGCGCTCGAATACTGCCTTCTCTTGCCAGATCTCCAGCACCTTGAGTTGGGCCGGGATGAACTTCAGCTCTTCTTTGACTTTGGTGAAGAAGACCTTGCTGGCCCCGACTTTCTCTTCATCGCTGAGGGTCAGTTCGAGACGTTCGCGCACCAATGACGGAGAAAAGCCGCGCTGACGACGCTTGGGAGCGATCTTGGCGGTGGCGGCTTCAGGCAACTGTGCTTGCAGAGTGTCGATCTCGACTTCCATCTCGGCTTCATCAAAGAGCTGGAGCTGGCTGGCGAGCTTTTCACTGCTGGCGGCAAAGCGCTGCGCCCTGCGTAAGCGCAGCAGCTCTTCAAGCAGCAAGATATGAGAATCACGCCGCGCGATAGCCGCGTCTTTGGAAAGGAGGGCTTCTTGTTGCAACGCCAGTTGTTGCTGAAAATCAGCAATCACCACCAACAACTCAGCAGCGGAAAGGCTGCCGAGTTCGGGCAATGGGGTGAGGTATTCAGGCGTTATTTTCATGGCTAAATTATAACAAAAACAACGTAGTAAAGCACTTATTTAGCCCGATTCAGAGCGTTTCATAGTGCAATTTTTTGTGGCCTTTCATCAGGGAAATATCATAGCCATCGAGCAGCCAATTGATCTGCTCAGCCGAGAGGGAGAGCAGCTCATCGGCAGGGGATGGCCATTTGAATTTCTCCTCGGCGAGCGCCTTGTAATAGAGCACAAAGCCGTTGTCCTCCCACATCAGGCACTTGATCTTGTTGCGGCGGCGATTGGTGAAGGCATAGAGGGCACCGGAGAATGGATTGTGCCCGAGTTGCTGCTCGACCAGCGCCGCCAGGCCATTGGCCTGTTTGCGAAAATCGATGGGCGCCCGGTAGAGGTAGATCTGCGGCAGAGTCAGGGCCGGTCGCAGGTAACGCGGGCGCATTACAAGAGCCTCATGATAGCGCCGAGCAATTCAATATTGCTGGCATGCAGGCCGGAGATGGCGATGCCGTTGGGCAAGGTGAGGGTCAAGCCTGGGTGGGTCGTCTGAGAGGGCGGCAGGGTGACACGAGCAAATCCGGCAGACGAGTCAGCCTTATCGAGTTGGGGTGTTGCCAGCTTTCTGCGCCAGTAGGAGAACTGGTGGTAGCTGAGGTCATGGAGTTTACAGAAAGCGGGGGCGGAAAGTCGGGATGAGAGCCAAGATGCGATCTGCTGCTGCCAAAATACGTCACGTTGTTGCGTAGTCATAGCTGAAACCTCGATGAAGAAACGATGAGGTTAAGTGTGACGAGCGTATTGTCCGAAAAACAGGTGCTGATCTAGGGGCGCTTACGGTGGGGCACGGCAACAGCCGGGCCGCTATCCGTCCCTTCTTCGAGCAGCTCGGCGAGCGATGCCAGCAGATTGAGGCGGTGGCGATGGACATGAACACGGCGTTCGACCTGGAGGTGAAGCAACACTGCCCGCAGGCGGAGGTGGTCTACGACCTGTTCCACGTGGTGGCTCGCTATGGCCGAGAGGTGGTGGACCGGGTGCGAGTGGAGCAGGCGAATGCACTGAAAAGCGATAAACCGGCGCGAAAAGTGGTCAAAAGTGCGCGTTGGTTACTGCTACGTAATCGGGCGAAGCTGAGTGAAAAACAGGATGTGAAGTTGCAGGAGCTGTTGGCGGCGAATCAACCGCTGGCGATGGTGTACGTGCTGAAAGAGGCGTTGAAGGGCATCTGGTATGCGCCGAGCGTGTGGGAAGGATGGCGACGATGGCGGAGCTGGATGCGGCAGGTGAAGGAAAGCGGGCTAGCGCCGCTGCAACGATTTGGTCGAAATTTATCGAAATATATGCGGGGGATCCTGGCGAGTGCAAACTACCCGATGCACACGAGTGTGCTGGAAGGGGTGAACAACAAGATCAAAGTGATAAAGCGTATGGCATATGGATTTAGGGACTCAGAATACTTTTTTCTGAAAATCAAGGCGGCCTTCCCCGGAAAGCCGCGATGAACCAAAAAAAACGGTCAACCCAGGTTGACCGTTTTTCGTTCCACTTCGCCCCTTAGAACAGCAGGTGCGCCACACCGGCAATCACCGGCAGGGTGACCAGGGTGCGCAGCAGGAAGATGACGAACAGCTCCCACAACTTGACCGGGATCTTGCTGCCCAGCAACAGAGCGCCCACTTCCGACATGTAGATGAGCTGGGTGACCGACATGGCGGCGATCACAAAGCGGGTGATGTCGCTCTCGATAGTGGAGGCCAGCACCGCCGGGATGAACATGTCGGCGAAGCCCACCATGATGGTCTTGGAAGCAGCTTCCGCCTCCGGCAGTTGCAGCAACTCGAGCAAAGGCACGAAGGGCGCCCCCAGCCAGTTGAACACCGGGGTGTGCTCCGCCAGCATCAGGGCACAGGTCCCGACGGCCATCACCACCGGCAGCACGCCAAATACCATGTCCAGGGCGTTTTTCACCCCTTCACGCGCCACGGCGCCGAGATCCGTCATGCTGTCGGCCTTGGTCAGGGCACGATGATAGCCGTAGCTCAGCACGCTGTGCTGATGGGGGATGGCCTCCTGCTTGCGGCACAGGGGAGTACCGTCGCTGTAGACATCCTTCTTCCAGGAGAGCGGCGGCAGGCGCGGTACCACGATGGCGGCCACCACACCGGCCAGGCAGACGGTCAGGTAGAAGGGGACGAACATGTGCTCCAGCTTCACCTGGGAGATCACCACCAGACAGAAGGTGATGGAGACGGCGGAGAAGGTGGTACCGATGACGGCCGCTTCCCGCTGGGTGTAGAACTTGCCTTCATACTGCTTGCTGGTCAGCAGGATCCCGACGCTGCCATCACCGAGCCAGGAGGCGAAGCAGTCCACCGCAGAACGACCCGGCAGACGGAACACCGGACGCATGATGCGGGTCATCATGGTACCGACAAACTCCAGCAGACCAAAATCCAGCAGCAAGGGCAGCAGCAGGCCCGCAAAGATGAAGACGGAGAACAGTACCGGCAGCAGATCGTGCAGCACCAGGCCGCCGGTCGCCCCTGAGCGCAGCACCTCGGGACCGGCTTCAAAGAAGGTCAACAGCACAAAGACCCCGCCCAGCACCCGCACGCACGCCCAGAAGGGGGAGACGTTGAACAGGCTGTTGAGGAAGGGGCGTTTTACCAGGATCGCCGGTTTGAACAGCCAGGCGATCAGGGTCATCAGCATGGTGGTGGTGATGATGGCGCTGACCATGGCCACCAGATGATCGGCAAACACCGTTTGAACCAGCTTCGCCAACACGGCGACGGGAATGGTGACATTGCCGTCATAGATGACCGGGGTCATGAACAGCAGGATCCCGATCAGTGACGGGATCAAAAACATCAGCACGTTGCGGCGAGTACGGATTGCCGGTGCTTCCAGGGTCTTTTCCAACATATAAACAGCCTTAAATGTGACTTTTCCTTCAGCCGGGCCGCCTGCATACTCATGCCCTCGCCCGGAAAACGGGCGCAAGAATAACCCAAAAAACTGCACAAACAAGCCGTTAATTGATCATTTCAAGCATAAATATTTTATCAGGCGAACCATCCATAAGAACAAACCAAAACAGTCATGCATATCGATTCAATTTGAATGGTTAGCATAATGTTTCATACAGGTTACATTCAGGTGCGCAGTATAATCCGCAGCCACTGTCAGGCAATAAGAGACATGAAAAATATATCTATAGGGTGACCCCGTCGATCCTCCCATAAAAAAACCGGAGCCTGTCTGGCTCCGGTCTTGTCACGAACATGATGCTCAATCGCGAACGTAAATGACTTCGACGCCGTCGTCGTCCTCATCGTCCCAGTCGTCATCGTCCAAGCCATCATCGAAGGCCTTGGACGCCGCCAGGGCATCGGCTTCCGCCTTGGCCAGCTGGTTCTTGTGATAGTCGTCCCACTTGAACTCCACCTTCTCGATGGCGTCTCTGGCATCTTCCGCCAGCTGACGGGGCATGGTGTCCAGCAGATCCAGGATGTCGTAGCACACCTTCTTGGTGCCTTCCTTGCTGATGGCGGTGATGGCGTAGACCGGACCTTCGTGGTTGAGGGCTGCCTTGACTCTGTCCATCACTTCCTGAGCCTCTTCTTCCAGGATCAGGTCCATCTTGTTGAACACCAGCCAGCGCGGCTTGCCCGCCAGCTCGGGGCTGTATTTTTCCAGCTCCCGGACGATGGTCACGGCATTCTCGGCAGGATCGGAGCCATCCACCGGGCAGATGTCCACCAGGTGGATCAGGACGCGGCAACGCTCCAGGTGCTTGAGGAAGCGGATACCCAGGCCTGCTCCCTCGGCAGCCCCTTCGATGAGGCCGGGAATGTCGGCAATGACGAAGGAGCGGGAGTTTTCACCGCGTACCACACCCAGATTCGGTACCAGGGTGGTGAAGGGGTAGTCTGCCACTTTCGGACGGGCCGCAGAAACGGCGCGAATGAAGGTGGACTTGCCTGCGTTGGGCAGACCCAGCATGCCGACATCTGCCAGCAGCAGCAGCTCCAGCCTCAGGGTACGCACTTCACCCGGGGTGCCGTTGCTCTTCTGGCGCGGCGCCCGGTTGACCGAGCTCTTGAAGCGGGTGTTGCCAAGGCCGTGGAAGCCGCCCTTGGCAACCAGCAGCTTCTGATCGTGACTGGTCAAATCCCCCAGCAGTTCGCCGGTGTCTTCATCGGTGGCGCGGGTGCCGACCGGTACTCGCAGGATCTTGTCCTTGCCGCGACGACCGGTACAGTTGGCACTCTGGCCGTTCTCGCCACGCTCGGCGGCGTGGAAGCGCTCGAAACGGTAGTCGATCAGGGTGTTCAGGTTTTCATCGGCCACCAGATACACGTCGCCACCATCACCGCCGTCACCGCCGTCCGGGCCGCCGTTCGGGATGTACTTCTCGCGGCGGAAGCTCACACAACCGTTACCACCGTCACCGGCATCGACTCGAATCTGGACTTCATCAACAAACTTCATAGGTAACCGTCACCTTAATTCGAAAAACCGATACGCAATTATAGTGATACGGGCCCCTTCGGGCGAGGCGCATCTGGCCGATGAGGGCTGTCAGCGCCGGCTCATCCGCGTGCCGTTTTTTCGTCAAACTCATCAGAAAAACAAAAGCCCCGCCAGGTTGGCGGGGCTTCGGATCCTTGCGGTCCGTAATTACTCAGCAACGATGCTGACGTACTTACGATTCTGCGGACCTTTAACTTCGAACTGCACTTTACCGTTCGCGGTAGCGAACAGAGTGTGGTCCTTGCCCAGACCAACGTTCTCACCAGCGTGGAACTTGGTGCCGCGCTGACGAACGATGATGCTGCCAGCCAGAACTGTTTCGCCGCCGAAACGCTTCACGCCCAGGCGTTTAGCTTCAGAATCGCGACCGTTGCGGGATGAACCGCCAGCTTTTTTGTGTGCCATCTATCGGACTCCTCTAATTAAGCGCTGATGCCAGTGATTTTGACTTCAGTGAACCACTGACGGTGGCCCGCTTGCTTACGGTGGTGCTTACGACGACGGAACTTGACGATAGTCACTTTCTCGCCACGGCCGTGAGCCACAACTTCAGCCACAACCTTGCCACCTTCAACGAAAGGAGCACCTACTTTGAAAGTGTCGCCTGCAGCAACCATCAGCACTTCGTTGAAGTCGATGGTAGCGCCAGTCTCAACGTTCAGCTTTTCCAGACGAACGATTTGACCTTCGGCCACACGGTGTTGTTTTCCGCCGCTTTGGAATACCGCGTACATTTGATTAACTCCGTAAAGGCGTGTCTTTTGCTCAAGGCCAGACACGCACAAAAACCTATAACAATGGGCGGGCATTCTACGCAGAACGATTTGCCGAGGCAAGGCCAATTTAGCAAAAAGTTTATTTTGTGCGCATATCTGCCCCCGTGAATAAACGCCTAACTGTAACCCATTGTGAAATCGTGTAGAATCCCCGCCATTGCTAAAAACGCAGTAAATGCTGCCGTCACGTTACGAGACTTATGGACCAACAGACTATCCGTGCGCTCTGTGCCGCCGACATGACGGCGGTCAATGAACTGATCCTGGCGAGACTCCAGTCCGATGTCAGCCTGATCAACCAGCTGGGTTTCTATATTGTCAGTGCAGGCGGAAAACGGATGCGCCCCATGCTGACCGTGATGGCCGCACGCGCACTGGGCTATGAGGGTGAAGATCACCTGAAACTGGCCGCCATCATCGAATTCATTCACACCTCCACCCTGCTGCACGACGACGTGGTCGACGAATCCGACCTGCGCCGCGGCCGGGAAACCGCCAACGCCCTGTTTGGCAACGCCGCCAGCGTCCTGGTGGGTGACTACCTCTACAGCCGCTCCTTCCAGATGATGAGCGAACTCTCCAACCTGAAGGTGATGGAGATCCTCTCCGATGCCACCAATACCATCGCCGAAGGAGAAGTGCTGCAGCTGATGAACTGCAACGATCCGGATACCACGGAAGAGAGCTACATGACGGTCATCTACTGCAAGACCGCCAAGCTGTTTGAAGCCGCGACCCGACTCGCCGCCGTGCTGACCCATCAGCCCGAGCCCGTCGAGCAGGCCATGACCGACTACGGCAAGTACCTGGGTACCGCGTTCCAGATCATCGACGACGTGATGGACTACTGCTCCCAGAGCGAGGAGATGGGCAAGAACGTGGGTGAC
Organism: Aeromonas sp. LsrichE-8G; assembly: GCF_022869435.1. Taxonomy (NCBI): domain Bacteria; kingdom Pseudomonadati; phylum Pseudomonadota; class Gammaproteobacteria; order Aeromonadales; family Aeromonadaceae; genus Aeromonas; species Aeromonas sp. LsrichE-8G. The sequence continues at coordinate 66,088 of NZ_JALIHH010000246.1, read as the reverse complement.
GATCTGGCCGAAGGCAAGCCGACCCTGCCACTGTTGCGTGCCATGGAAGTGGGTACCCCGGAAGAGCGTCAACTGGTGCGCGATGCCATCGAGCACCGCAACGGGATGGATCACCTGGAGCGTATTCTGGGCATCCTGGATCGCACCGGAGCTCTCGAATACTCCCGCCAGCGAGCTCGGGAAGAGGCTGACAAGGCCATCGACGCCCTCGCCATCCTGCCGGACTCCCGGCACAAGCAAGCGCTGGAGACCCTGGCCCACATGGCGGTGCAGCGCAGCGCCTGATGCCAGCCGGCGGACAATAAAAAAGAGGCCCTCTGGCCTCTTTTTTATTGTCTGAATTCGCCGTGCCACTGTCGTATCAACACAGGTTATAACGGGCCAACGCCCACAAGATGACACCACCGGCCACCACCAGACAGCCGCCGATGCGGCGCAGCTGTTCCGGCGGCAACTCCCCGAGCAGGCGCAGCATCTGCTGCCATGCCCTGGGAGCAAGCAAAGGCCCCAATCCTTCGAAGAGCAGCAGCAACCCCAGCCCCATCAACATGGATGTCAGCATCACCTCTCCTTATCCCTGTTCCCCTGCCGGTCTGTGACCGGCAAACAAAAGGGCCTGAATCATCAGGCCCTTGGGTCATATCAACACGTGTTTACTGCTTGTTGCCGTGCGGCGACTTGAGGTAGCGGAAGAACTCGCTGTCCGGTTTCAGGACCATGAGGTCGTTGCCGCCGGCGAAGCTCTTGCGATAGGCCTCCATGCTGCGCACGAAACTGAAGAACTCCGGGTCCTTCTTGTAGCTGTCGGCATAGATCCTGGCTGCTTCGGCATCCCCTTCACCACGCAGTTGACGGGCATTACTCTCGGCGTCGGCGATCATCACGGTCACCTTGCGGTCGATGTCGGCACGCAGGATCTCGGCCTGCTCGCGGCCCTGTGAACGGTGTTCACGGGCAACCGCGGTCCGCTCGGCACGCATCCGCTGATAGATGGAGCTGGAAACTTCCACCGGCAGGTTGATCTGCTTGATGCGCACATCCACCACCTTGATGCCGAGCTCGGAGGAGCGCGCCATCTTCATCAGGGCATCTTCCATCACGGTACTGCGCTCGCCGGAGACGATGTCCTTGATGGTACGGTTACCGATCTCGGAACGCAGGCCGTTGTTGATCTTGCGCTTGAGCAGGTCTTCAGCCTGGATCTTGTTGCCACCACCGGTCGCCAGGTAGTACTTGGAGAAGTCCTCGATCTTCCACTTCACGTAGGAGTCGATGATGAGGTCCTTCTTCTCGGACGTAACGAAGCGATCCGCCTGGCCTTCCAGAGTCTGGATGCGGGCATCCATCTTGCGTACCTGGTCGATGAGCGGCACCTTGAAGTGCAGACCCGGCTCGTACAGGCGCGGTTCACCGGAGTCGACCCGTTTCACCTTGCCAAACTGCACCACGATCCCCTTCTGTCCTTCATCGACGATGAAGATGGAAGAGAAGCAGACCATGGCGGCCACAGCGATGACACCAATAGCTAGCTTTTTCATCTATCAGTTTCTCCCTGTGCTGAAACGATCACCGCCACGCAGCGGGGTCGGAGTGGAGTTGGCCCCTTCGTTGGACGGCTGGGCCGCCTCGACTGCCGGGGTGCCCGCAGGACGTGCCGGTTGCACGGCATTCGCCTTGCCAGAGAGCTTGTCGAGCGGCAGGTAGATCATGCTGTTGTTGCCAGCCGGCATGTCGACCACCACCTTGTTGGCCTGCTGATAGAGCTCTTCCATGGTTTCCAGGTAGATACGATCACGGGTCAGCTCGGGCGCGGCCTGATACTGGGGCAGCAGCTCGTTGAAGCGAGCGACTTCACCCTTGGCCTTCAACACGATCTGGGACTTGTAGGCTTCGGCCTCCTGCTCCAGACGTTTGACCTGGCCACGAGCCTTGGGCTCCACTTCACGGGCATAGGCTTCCGCTTCACGGATGAAACGCTGCTCATCTTCCTGGGCGGAGATGGCGTCATCAAACGCATCCTTCACCTCTTCCGGCGGACGCGCCGGCAGGAAGTTGACGTCCACGATCTGCAGACCCATCTGATAGGGCTCGATGATGCTGTCGATCACCTGCCAGGTTTCCTGACGCACCTTCTCACGACCCGTGGTCAGCACATCGTCCATCCGGGTGTGACCCACCACGTAGCGCAGGGCGCTGTCGGTGGCCTGGCTCAGGCTCTCGTCGGCGTTGGTCACGCTGAACAGGTACTGCTCGGGATCGACCACGCGATACTGCACGTCCATCTCGACCCGTACCACGTTCTCATCCTGGGTCAGCATGAAACCGGACGCCGGCAGGGAACGGACAGACTCCACGTCCACCGGGATCACCCGGTCGATGAAGGTCGGCTTCCAGCGCAGGCCGGGATCCACGTTGTGGGAGTATTCGCCAAAGCGCAGCACCACGCCCCGCTCGGCTTCACGAATGGTATAGAAGCCGCTGACGACCCACACCACTACCGCCACCACCAGAGCGATGGAGAGGCCAAACTTGCCTACATCGCCACCACCAGACTTGCCGCCACCGAGCAGACCACCAAAACGGCGGCTCACCTTGCGCAGCATCTCGTCCAAATCAGGGGGTCCCTGATTCTTGCCGTTGTTCCCCCAGGGGTCACGGTCTTTGCCGTTGTTACCAGGCTCATTCCAAGCCATCAGCGTCTCCATTAATACATGCGGATGGATATCATCTCTATCGGGTCATCAACCGTTGATGAAGCCAGCAAACATTCATCTCATCGACGAATCAATGCCTGATAAAGCGTTGTAAACTATCACCTTCTTGTTTCATGAGGCGGTTCCAGTCAGCCAGTTGCAGGCGGACTTCCAACACAAAATCCCCCTCCTCGCTGAAACCTTCCTGCTCGATGCCCTTGAGGCGATAGAGCGCACTGCGCAATCTGGCGGCCGAAGGCGGCAACTGCAGGGTGTGGTGCACCATGGAGCCGGCCAGCAATTCAGTCAGGGCCGTAAACAGGTCTGCACATCCTTCCCCGGTCTGGGCTGACAGCCAGACCCGCACCGGGCGCCCCTCTTCGTCACGCTCCAGCCCGACCGGATGTTCACCCAGCTTGTCGATCTTGTTGCAGATCATCAGCTGGGGTCGGTCATCGGCTTCGATCTCGGCCAGCACCTGCTGCACCGACTCGATATTTTCCTGCATCTGCTCATCGGCACAGTCCACCACGTGCAGCAGCAGGTCCGCTTCGCGGGTCTCCTGCAGCGTCGCCTTGAAGGCCGCGACCAGATCATGGGGCAAGTGTCGAATAAATCCAACTGTATCCGCCAGAATCACATCACCCACATCCTGGATCACCAATTTGCGCAGGGTCGGATCCAGGGTTGCGAACAATTGGTCGGCAGCATACACGCTGGCAGCTGTAAGTTGGTTGAACAAAGTGGACTTTCCGGCGTTGGTGTAACCCACCAGGGAAACGGTCGGCACCTCGTTGCGGTTGCGGGCACGACGCCCCTGCTCCCGCTGCTTGGCCACCTTGTCGAGGCGGCGCAAAATGGCCTTGATGCGCTCACGCAGCAGGCGTCGGTCGGTTTCAAGCTGGGTTTCACCCGGGCCGCGCAGACCGATCCCCCCCTTTTGTCGCTCAAGGTGGGTCCAGCCTCGCACCAGACGAGTGGAAAGATGGCGCAACTGGGCCAGTTCGACCTGCAACTTGCCTTCGTGAGTGCGGGCGCGCTGGGCGAAGATATCGAGGATAAGGCCAGTCCTGTCCACGACCCGGCACTGGAACAGACGCTCCAGGTTGCGCTCCTGGGCGGGGGTCAGGGCATGGTTGAAGATGACCACGTCGGCGTCCAGCATCTGGACCTGGGACGCGATCTCTTCCGCCTTGCCGCTGCCGACAAAAAATTTGGCGCTGGGTGCGCTGCGACTGGTGGTGATCACCCCCAGTGCATTGACCCCGGCCGAGCTCACCAGCATCTTGAGCTCGTCCAGATCCTCCCGCTCGCCCTCATCGCTGAAGTTGACATGTACCAGAACGGCCTGTTCACCAGCTTCGTAACGGTCAAACAAGCGCTTGCTCCTTGACAGGTATCATGATGGATCTGAGTTGGCGAGTGAACTCGCCGCAGGATATCACGCCTCGGCTTCACCCTGCTCTTCACCGGCGGCGCCCGGGGCGTGCTGGTGATGGTTGACGGCACGGGCCGGCACCACGGTGGAAATGGCGTGTTTGTAGACCATCTGGCTCACGGTGTTCTTCAGCAGAATGACAAACTGGTCAAACGATTCGATCTGACCCTGCAGTTTGATGCCGTTCACCAAATAGATAGAAACAGGAATACGCTCACGGCGCAGCGCATTCAAAAACGGGTCTTGGAGAGATTGCCCCTTAGCCATCTTTCTTTTCCTTATAGTTTGTTGTTTTTAAACACCGGATATTCAATATAACAACCTGATTATACAGGAGTGTCAAGCCGGACCAGCTTGGGCGACGACCCTGGCCAGATTGCCAGACTCACCAGATTCCAACCAGGTCACATCAGGCCAACCGCGCAACCAGGTCATCTGACGCTTGGCCAACTGGCGGGTGGCAACAATGCCGCGATAACGCATCTCATCATACTCCACTTCCCCCGCCAGGTAGTCCCACATTTGGCGGTATCCCACGCAGCGAATGGAGGGAAGATCCGGGGTGAGATCCCCCCGCTCGTAAAGCGCCCTGACCTCCTGCTCGAAGCCGCAGCCCAGCATCTTGTCAAACCGCTGCTCGATGCGCTGGTGCAGCACGGCCCGATCCCTCGGCGCGATGGCAAACTGCAGCGCCCGGTAGGGCAGCCCCTCTCCCTGTACCTGGGTCAACTCGGTGAGGGTCTTGCCGCTGATGCGGTAAACCTCGAGCGCCCGGCACAGGCGCTGGGGATCGTTGGGGTGGATGCGGGCACCGGCCACCGGGTCGATGCGCACCAGTTCGTCATGGAGCGCCTGCCAGCCGAGGCGGGCAGCCTCTTCCTCGATGCCGGCCCGAATGGCGGGATCGGCGGAAGGCAGCGGAGAAAGCCCCTCCAGCAGCGCCTTGAAATAGAGCATGGTGCCGCCCACCAGCAGCGGAATGCGACCACGGTCGGCGATCTCTTTCATCTCCCGCAGGGCATCCTTGCAAAAATCCGCCGCCGAATAGCTCATGGCGGGATCCAGGATGTCGATGAGCCGGTGCGGGGCCTGTGCCAGCTCGGCTGGCGTCGGCTTGGCGGTGCCTATGTCCATGCCGCGATAGATGAGCGCGGAGTCCACGCTGATGATGTCGCAGGGCAGGGCCTGGCACAGTTCAATGGCGAGATCCGTCTTGCCGGAGGCCGTCGGCCCCATCAGAAAAATTGCAGTCGGCAAGTCAGCCACGTTAAACACTCCCTTCGGCCGCCCCTTCACGGGCGAGCCGGCATAAAACTGGTCATATGGATGCAACAGACGACGAGACGCCGTCAGTTGCCATCGGCAAACTCGGCCAGCACGTTCGCCAGCGACAACGGGCGTACCATGCGAACGTCTGCCAGTTGGTCACTGAAATCGGCAACAAGTTCCGTCAACAACCGGGTGGCAGTGGCAAAATCGTATATTTTTTCGGCACTTATGCCTTGTTCCACCAACCACTGGCATAGTACCCCAGCCTGCGCGTCGGCATCACTGTCAGATCCGCTCTCGACCAATTGCAACAATTCGGGTAAGAGGCGGGCCAGATCGGTCTGGCGCAGCAGGGCGGGCACCCGAGTCAGGATCATGGTGTCGCGTCCCCCGCTTTTCAACTCCAGCCCCATGCGTTTGAGCAGACGTTCCCGCTCCTCCACCAGGGCGACCAGGTTTTTCGACAGCTTGAAGGAGACCGGCAGCAACAGAGGCTGGGCCGCCAGCCCCTGGCCCCAGGCATCCAGCAGCCAGTGGCGCAACAACAGACGCTCGGCGCGCACCAGGGAGAGCAGCGCCAGTTGCCCCTGACGCTCCATCAGCAGATAGGCCTGCTCGACCAGGCTCAGGGCGCGCCACTCCCCCGTTCGGGCTGGCGTCTCGACGGCACCGCTCTCGGCTACGGGCCGGGATGCCGGCGTCGCCACCTCGGGCAGGGTGGTGAGCAAGGCGCCCATGCCTCGCATGGCGGCCCGGCTCGGGGGTTCGGGAGGCTGGTAGTGTCCTCCCCTGCCACCACCGCCTTCCCGCACGCCGTCGCCATCTCGCGCAGGGGCAGGAGCCCGATAGCCGTGTTCGGCACCGTACCACTCGGTGCGCGGCGCCTGACCCGGATAGGTGATCTCCGGGCTGCCCGGCAGCTCGACCTGGGTCTCGGCCAGGGGGGCATCGGTGGCGCTCCCTGCCCCGTCCTGGCGCAGTGCGGTAAACAGCGCCTGGAAGATGAAATCGTGGATGAGACGCGCCTGATGGAAACGCACTTCGTGCTTGGCCGGATGGACGTTGACATCCACCTGGCGGGGATCCAGCTCGATATAGAGCACATAGGCCGCGAAGCGATCGGCGGGCAGCAGCTCGTCATAGGCCTGGCGAATGGCGTGATTGATGAGCTTGTCCCGCATCATGCGGCCATTGACATAGGTGTATTGCAGGTCGTTCTGCGGCCTGGCTCCTGCCGGGGTGGCCAGCCAGCCCCACAACCGCACGTCGCTGTGTTCGCTCGATACCGCCAGGGCATGGTGCATGAAGGGGGAACCGCAGACGGCGGCGAGGCGGCGCTCCTGCTCCGCCACCGTGTTGGCCGCCTTGTACTGGCGCACCACCTTGCCGTTGTGGCGCAGGATCAGGGTAGCGTCGAAGCGGGAGAGCGCGATGCGGCGCACCAGTTCGTCGATGTGGGCAAATTCGGTCTTTTCGCTGCGCATGAACTTGCGCCGCGCCGGGGTGTTGAAGAAGAGATCCACCACCTCCACCGTGGTGCCCACCGGGTGGGCTGCCGGCTTGACGGTGACGCTCATCTCACGCCCTTCCGCCTGGGCCTGCCAGGCCTCGCTCTGCTCTGCCGTGCGGGAGGTGAAGGTGAGGCGGGAGACGGAGCTGATGGAGGCGAGCGCCTCCCCGCGAAAGCCCAGGCTGTTGATCCCTTCCAGATCGTCCAGGGTCGCCACCTTGGAGGTGGCGTGGCGCGACAGCGCCAGCACCAGCTCATCCCTGGCGACACCGCAGCCGTTGTCACGAATGCGGATAAGCTTGGCGCCTCCCTTGTCGATGTCGATCTCGACCCGGTCGGCGCCCGCATCCAGGCTGTTTTCCACCAGTTCCTTCACCACGGAGGAGGGCCGCTCCACGACCTCACCGGCAGCAATCTGGTTGGCCAGAATCGGCGGCAATATACGGATTGGCATCGCTTGCTCCTGCAGATGAAAAAGGGGAAGAGGTGGACCTGGCGCCATCAACGCTCACCGCCCCTCCCTGCCATCGGCAGAGAAGGGCAGCGTTCTTCAGCCCGCGCTATTTTCGCGGAATATAGAGCACCTGCCCTATCTGGATGTCCCGTGACTTGAGCTTGTTGATCTCCACCAGTCGCGCCTGACTCACCCCATGTTTTTCGGCGAGCCGGGAGAGACTCTGGCCACGGGTGACCACGTGGCGGATCATGTTGGACTTGTCGTTGCTCTGCACGCTGGCTACCGGCGCACTCGGCTCCTGGGCTGCGACCTTGTAAGGTTTGATCACGCCGGCACCGGAGGCGCTGCCGACACTGCTGACCGGGGCGCCGCCCTCACCGACGCGATAGGGCTCGCTCGCCGGCATCCGGTTGGTCACGACCTGCTGCGTTGGCTGGGCAGCCGGCTTGCTGACAGCGACCGGCTTGCTGGCAGGCGCCTGACGCGGTGGGGCGGCAACCTGCCCCTTGCCGGTGAGCATGGGCCCCTTGGTCGGGTGGCTGCGGTAATAGTTGCGGATCCCCTCGAAGATGGCCCGGGCCAACTGATCCTGATAGCTGGCGGTGGCCAGCAGCTTCTCCTCGGCGTGGTTCGAGATAAAGCCCGTCTCCACCAGTACAGAGGGGATGTCCGGCGCCTTCAGCACCGCCAGACTCGCATGTTCCGGCGCCTTCTTGTGCAACCGGGCCACCCTGCCCATGGAGCGCAGGATCTGGCGGCTCACCTCATAACCTTCGGCCCTGGACTTGTCCATGGAGAGATCCAGGAAGGTCTGTGCCAGATAGGGGTTGGGATCGGATTCGGCCAATACCTTGCCGACGCCGCCGAGCAGCTCACCCTGCTTCTCCTGCTTCTCGAGCCAGCTGCCCATCTCGCGGTTGGCACGGTTGGTCGACAGCACCCAGACGGACGCGCCGCGCGGGGTCGAGTTGTGGAAGCTGTCGGCGTGCACCGACACCAGCAGATCCGCCTTGGCCTTGCGGGCGATCTCGGAGCGCTTGTTCAGGTCGACGAAGTAGTCGCCGCGCCGGGTCAGCACGGCACGCATGCCGGGCTCGCGATCGATGAGGGCCGCCAGCTTCTGCGACACCGACAGGGTCACCCGCTTCTCGTAGGTGCGGCGCGGGCCGATGGAGCCCGGGTCTTCCCCGCCGTGACCAGGATCGATGGCGATGACGATGGCCTTGCCCTGTCCCCCGACGGGCGCGGGTTGTGCCGCCGCGCTGCCCTTCTCTTCGTAGGGCAGATCGATCACCAGACGGTGGCCATAGGGACCCGCCGGCGCCAGCGGGAAGACCACTGGCTTGATGGCAGAGCCGAGATCCAGCACCAGGCGCAGGCTGCCTTGTTCAAGGGGCGTGCTCTCGCGGATCTTGCGCACCAGCTCGCTCTTGTTCTCGATGCGGGCCAGGTTGGTGGCGTTGCTCGCCCCTTTCAGGTCGATGACCAGACGGTTCGGACCGGTCAGGGTGAAGTAGTTGAAATTGGGGGCGCTGCTCATGTCGAGCACCACCCGGGTGTTGTCCGGTGATGGCCACACCCGCACACTCTTGAGCTGATTGGCCCAGGTGGGCAATGCCATCAGGGAGAGAACAAAGACAAGGATCACGCGCACTGAGATGACAACCGTTCCAGAATGGCTTCGCCGATAGCAGTGCGGGCATCAATCTGCACCTCGCGCTGCTCGTTTGCATAACTCAGGGTGATCTCGAGATCCGGGGCTGGCAGCCAGCCCTCGCCCTTCTCTGGCCACTCCACCAGGCAAAGGGTATCGGCGGCGAAATAGTCGCGAATGCCCATGAACTCCAGCTCTTCCGGGTCGGCCAGTCGATAGAGATCGAAGTGATAGACCTGCCACTGGGCAAGCTCATAGGGCTCCACCAGGGTATAGGTCGGACTCTTGACCTTGCCCTCATGACCCAGTCCCTGCACCCAGCCTCGGGTCAGGGTGGTTTTGCCGGCCCCGAGGGCACCGTGCAGAAATACCGTGGTGGCCTGCTGGCACGCCTTTGCCAGACGGCCACCCAGCGCCACTGTTGCTGCCTCGTCCGGCAGTGTCATCATCAAGGTTTTTGCCATGTTCTTCTTGTTACTTGTTACTGTGTCGGATTGACCAGACGACGGATCCAGGGCAGCAGATCCGATGCCAGCATGCCCCTCTCACCCTCGGCGGCGGCCAGATCGGCGGCCTCTGCGTGGATCACGGCCCCGAGTCGGGTGGCCATGCCCGCGGACCAGCCCTGAGCCAGGAGGGCGGCGATTATACCAGACAAGAGGTCACCCATGCCGCCACTGGCCATGCCGGGGTTGCCCTCGTCGCACAGGGAAATACGCCTGCCGTCGCAGATGAGCGACCCCGCCCCCTTGAGCAGCACCACGCCACCGTAGCGCTGTTGCAGCCGCGAGACGGCCGCAAACCTGTCCCCCTCGACCTCGGCGATGGTGCAGCCCAGCAGGCGAGCCGCCTCCCCGGGGTGGGGTGTGAGCACCCAATTATCCTGATGACGGGGGGCCTGCGCCAGCCAATTCAATCCATCGGCGTCCAATACCAGTGGCACGGCGGCTCCGATGCCCTGTTCGAACCGGTCCCGGCCCCACTCATCCTGACCGAGCCCGGGGCCCAGTACCTGCACCGATGCCCACCCTTCATCCATGTCCGCCGGGCATCCCATCAGCTCGGGTTGAACCAGGCTGGCCGCAGGGCAATCCGGGTGCTGGCGCAGGCGTACCAATCCCGCCCCCGCCCGCAGACAGGCCTGACCCGCCAGCAGGATGGCCCCCTGCATCCCGAGGTTCCCCCCCGTCAGCAGTACCTTGCCGCTGTGTCCCTTGTGAGCCGAGCGCCTGCGCGGGGTCAGCAACCCCTTGAGGCTGGGATAATCGATCCGCTCGGCAGCGGGAACCCGTTCCTCCCCCGGCGTCACTCCCAGGGGATCCCGGTCGAGGTGGCCGACTCCGTCTACCCCGTCGGCGGTGAGCATGCCCTGCTTGATGCCGATGAAAGTGAGGGTGCGGGTGGCGCGCACCAGTGCGCCCATGGCGCGGCCGGTGTCGGCATTGAGACCGGAGGGGAGATCCACCGCCAGCACGGGCGCGTTCAAGCCATTGATTGTTGCGACGATCTTTGTCATTGACGAGGAGAGGGGAAGCTGGACACCGGTACCGAGCAGTGCGTCTATGACCAGATCCGGCGGCGGCAGCGTGGCGGGCAGCAGATCCTCGGCCATGGTCACGCTCCCCCCCGATGCGAGCCACTCTTCGGCAGCCCGCCTGGCATCTCCCCTCAGCAGGCCGGGAGCCCGGGCGGCAATCACCAAAGGCTCGAGGCCGATGCGCCGGGCAAGGCGGGCCAGCACGTAGCCATCCCCACCGTTGTTGCCAGGGCCGACGAAGATCCACCACTGGCGGCTGTCGGGCCAGTGGTGACAGGCATAGTTGCACAGCGCACTCCCAGCCCGCTCCATCAGCACATAGAGGGGCAACCCCTCGTGCTCGGCCCAGCGCCGTTCCATGCTGCGGATCTGCTCGGCCCGCCACAGGGGTTGTGCTAGACTCTCCCACTCATTTTTGCGGATAGCGTCCCCGAACACCTCTACCATGACGGCCCCCACGTTTCATCATCCCATGACCCGGCAACTGGCACGCCATATTGACGCCCTGCGCCTGCCATACTCCTGCAGGCAGAGGGGGGATGCTGCATGACGGCTGCCGAACTTGCGCAACTGGCCCACGATATCAAGCTCTGGGCAAGGGAGCTAGGATTTGACCAGGTCGGCATCACCGACACCGACCTCACCCTGGAAGAGCCAAGGTTGCAGGCCTGGCTGGATGCCGGTTATCACGGCACCATGGACTACATGGCGCGCCACGGCATGATGAGGGCCCGCCCCCACGAGCTGTTGCCGGGTACCTTGCGGGTCATCTCGGTGCGGATGAACTACCTCCCGTTCGAGGCGGGCTTTGCCGCCACCCTGCGCGATCCCACCCTCGGCTACATCAGCCGCTATGCCCTCGGCCGCGACTACCACAAGGTGCTGCGCAACCGGCTCAAACAGTTGGGGGAGCGCATCGAGCTGCGGTGCGACACCCTATTGCAGGCAGCGGGACAAACCCTGGGCGAGTGGCGCCCCTTTGTCGACTCGGCCCCTATTCTGGAAAGGCCGCTGGCGGCCAAGGCCGGCCTTGGCTGGGTGGGAAAGCACTCGCTGCTGATCAACGAGTCCGCCGGCTCCTTCTTCTTTCTGGGAGAATTGCTCATCGCCCTGCCGCTGCCCGTGGATACCCCGGTGGAGAAGGAGCTGTGTGGCAAGTGCGTGGCCTGCATCAATATCTGCCCCACCGGTGCCATCATCGCCCCCTATGTGGTAGACGGGCGGCGCTGCATCTCCTATCTCACCATCGAGAATGACGGCCCCATTCCCGAGGAGTTCAGGCCGCTCATGGGCAATCGCATCTATGGCTGTGACGACTGCCAGCTCATCTGCCCCTGGAACCGCTATGCCGATGCCAGCCCGGAGCCCGACTTCAGCCCGCGCCCCAATCTGCACCGCCCGCCCCTCTTGACCTTGTGGGGCTGGAGCGAGGCCGAATTTCTCAAGCACACGGAAGGCAGCCCCATCCGCCGCATCGGCTATCAGCGCTGGCGCCGCAACCTGGCGGTGGCCCTTGGCAACGGACCGGCCAGCAGCGAGGTCCTGGCCGCCCTGGAACAGGCGCTGCCTGAGGCGGCGCCCATGGTGGCCGAGCATATCGAGTGGGCGCTGGCGACCCTGGCCAGGCGTCAGCAGGAAGAGAATAAAAAGACGCGATTGCTGATCCGCTGCATCGAAAAAGGTCTGCCGGATCACGCATAAGTGATCTGGCACTTGCCGGATCGCAGCCATTTTTTCATGCTCTGCCGACCATTGAACATCGGCACAATAAAAGGAAGATTCTGATGCAGATGCTGGGAGTAGATATTGGGGGGTCCGGGATCAAGGGCTGCCTGGTCGACACCGAAACCGGGGAGCTGATTGGCGAACGCCACCGCATCGCCACACCGCAACCGGCAACCCCGGCCGCCGTGGCACACACCCTCAAGGCGCTGGTCGAACACTTCCAATGGAAGGGTCCCGTGGGGTGCGGTTTTCCCGCCACCATCCACAACGGCATCGCCAAGAATGCCTCCAACATCGACAAGAGCTGGATTGAGACCGATGCAGCCCACCTGTTTGCCGATGTGACCGGCCTGCCCTGCCATGTCCTGAACGACGCCGATGCGGCCGGTCTGGCGGAGATGCGCTTTGGCACCGGGCAGGATCGCCAGGGCGTTATCATTCTCATCACCGTCGGCACCGGCATCGGTACCGCCGTCTTCGTCAATGGCCAGTTGCTGCCCAATACCGAACTGGGTCACCTGATGCTGGAAGGCATGGTGGCCGAACACTATTGCTCCGATGCGGTGCGCAAGCGCGAGGATCTTTCCTGGGGCCGCTGGGGCAAACGTTTCAACAAATACCTGGCTCGCCTGGAGTTTCTGTTCTCCCCCGACCTCTTCATCCTGGGGGGCGGCAGCGCCGCCAAGCTCGACAAGTTCATCGACAAGATTGAGACCCGGGCTCCCCTGGTGGCGGCCGCGAACCTCAACCAGGCCGGCATCATAGGCGCCGCCCTCTATGGCGCGTCCCGGCAAGGGGGCTGACCGCCAGCAACATCAGAAGACCCGGCCCGTGCCGGGTCTCTCTCATCCGGGCTCAGAGATCGTCGAGGCGATGAGCACCGTGTACCAGACGGGTCAGGCGGGATTGGGCCATGGAGGCCAGGGCTTTCAGCAGCGCCGCCGTGTCGGGCGTGGGGCACTCCCGGGCCAGACGTTCCAGCTCGCCGATGAGCCTCTCCTCCTGGCGTGACACCAGGGCCACTATCTCCGCGGGCTGGGTTGTGGCGGGCAGCGCCAGACGATCCCCCTCGGCCAGCAGATCCTCGCCAAACCCCTGATCCAGCCAGGTCTCCTTCACCGCGCTGCCCATCTGCTCGCGATAATCGTGCAGATGGGCCGCCGCGGCATCCTCCCGCCCTTGCAGATAGGCCAGCAACATCCTGCTGCGCTCAGCATCCACCCGGGGGATCTGGCGCCCGTAAATGTGCCCTTGCCGATGATGAAGCTCCTCGAGATAGAGCATCAGGTCCTTGATCTGTTGGAATCGCATCTCGCCTCCCTCCTGGCATCTACCTGCAGCCAGTATAGGGAGCTGGCATGTCGACACGGCCACGAACTGGTCATTTATTGTTCTGCATCAAGGAGATGGAAAAGAAAACAGAAAAAGAGACGGCAGGAGGAAGGGGAAACCGGCAGCGATGCTGCCCGGACAACCGGGCACCTTGTCCGAAGGGGAGGCATCAAATCGACGACATAAAAGATATTTACCAGCTTATATTCGGATCAATGTCATCAAATCGGAATCTAATATTGATGCTGGTGGTGATACCTCCACACCATAGTCAAATGGCGGGAATCCTTATCCATTTTTTAGACGTCTAGACGTAAAAACATGCGTTGACACAGCCATCCGGACATCTTAGCATCATCCTCCATGATGACAGAGCTACCCAGTGAAACCTCTGCCCAATTTACCCGCCTGTAGCGCCCTGTGCTTTAAGGCTGTTAGCACGGAAGAATCCATGATTAAGTTGATCGGTCTCAACAAAGTCTACGGTAAAGGCAGTGATGCCGTGCACGCCCTGCGTGACGTGAGCCTGCATGTGCCCCAAGGCAAGATCTTCGGGGTGATCGGTGCCTCCGGTGCCGGCAAGAGTACCCTCATCCGCTGCGTCAACCTGCTGGAGCGCCCCACCGAGGGGCAGGTCATCGTCGATGGCCAGGACCTGGTCGCCCTCAGCGAGCGGGATCTGACTCAGGCTCGCCGCCAGATCGGCATGATCTTCCAGCACTTCAACCTGCTGGCCTCTCGCACCGTCTCCGCCAACATCGCCTTCCCGCTGGAACTGGCGGGCTGGAGCAAGGACAAGATCCAGAGCCGGGTCAGCGAACTGCTGGCCCTGGTCGGGCTGGAAGCCCGTGCCCACGCCTATCCGTCCGAGCTCTCCGGCGGGCAGAAGCAGCGCGTCGCCATCGCCCGTGCCCTGGCACCGGCTCCCAAGGTCCTGCTGTGCGACGAGGCCACCTCGGCCCTCGACCCCCAGACCACCCGCTCGATCCTGACCCTGCTCAAGGAGATCAACGTCAAGCTGGGGCTCACCATACTGCTCATCACCCACGAAATGGACGTGGTGAAGGGGATCTGCGACGAAGTGGCCATCATCAGCGACGGCCGTCTCATCGAGCAGGGGGAAGTGGCCTGGTTCTTCAGCAATGCCAAGACCCAGCTGGCCCGGGATTTCATCCACTCCACCATCCACCTGGAAGTGCCCCAGGAGTATCAGGATCGGATGAGTAGCGACCGGGTGCCCGGCAGCTATCCCCTGGTGAAGCTCGGCTTTACCGGGACCACGGTGGATTCGCCGCTGATTTCCGAGGCGAGCCGCCGTTTCAACATCGACATCAGCATCCTGAGCGCAGACATCGAATACGCCGGTGGCGTCAAGTTCGGCTTCCTGCTGGCGGAACTGTTCGGGGACGAGGCCCAGTGCGAGGCCACCCAGCAGTTCCTCATCGACAACCACATTCAGCTGGAGGTAATGGGTTATGTCCGAAGCAATGATTAATCTGCTGATTTCGGCTCTGGGCGACACCCTCATCATGGTGTTTGCCTCCGCCCTGTTCGGCTGCCTGCTCGGCCTGCCGCTCGGCGTGGCGCTGCACGTGACCAAGGCGGGGCAGATCCTGGCCAATCCGCTGCTCAACAAGGTCCTGGGCGTCATCGTCAACGTCGGTCGCTCGGTGCCCTTCATCATTCTGCTGGTCGCCATCATTCCGTTGACCCGCTTCATCGTCGGCACCAGCATCGGCACCATCGCCGCCATCGTGCCGCTGACCGTGGGCTGCATCCCCTTCATCGCCCGCCTGGTGGAAGGGGCCCTGATGGAGGTGCCTGACGGCCTGCTGGAAGCGGCCAAGGCCATGGGGGCCAAGCCCCTGCAAATCATCGCCAAGGTGCTGCTGCCCGAGGCCCTGCCGGGGATCCTCAACAGCGTCATCATCACCCTCGTCACCCTGGTGAACTACTCCGCCATGGCTGGTGCCATCGGAGGCGGTGGTCTCGGTGATGTGGGTATTCGCTACGGCTACCAGCGTTTCGATCCCACCGTCATGCTGGTCACCGTGGTCATTCTGGTGGTGCTGGTTCAACTCATCCAGAGCGCGGGTGAGCGCCTGGTCAAACAATGTGATCATCGTTAATCGTCGATTTCTGACAGGAGGTTTTTATGAAATTGGGCATCAAATCCGCAGCAGCTGCGCTGCTGGCAACCCTGGTACTGGTCGGTTGCGGCCAGAAGGAAGAGAACAAGACCCTGAAGGTGGGCGCCATCGCCGGTCCCGAGACCGAGCTGGTTGAGACCGCGGCCAAGGTTGCCAAGGAAAAATACGGCCTGACCGTCGAAGTGGTCACCTTCTCCGACTACGTCACCCCGAACGTGGCCCTGAACGACGGCAGCGTCGACGTCAACGCCTTCCAGCACAAGCCCTACCTGGATGCCCAGATCCGTGATCGCGGCTTCAAGCTGGTGCCGGTCGGCAACACCTTCGTCTACCCGATCGCCGGTTACTCCAAGAAGGTCAAGGCCCTGTCCGAGCTGAAAGACGGTGCCCAGATCGCGGTGCCGAACGATCCGACCAACCTGGGTCGTTCCCTGATCCTGCTGGAGAAGCAGGGCCTGCTGAAGCTGAAAGAGGGTGCCGGTCTGGAAGCGACCGTGCTGGACATCGCCAGCAACCCGCGCAACTTCAAGATCGTCGAGCTGGAAGCCGCACAACTGCCGCGCTCCCTGGAAGACGTGGATCTGGCCATCATCAACAACACCTTCGCCGGTCAGATTGGTCTGACCCCGACCGAGAACGGCCTTTTTGTCGAAGACAAGGAGTCCCCCTACGTCAACCTGATCGTTGCTCGCGAGAACAACAAGGACGACGAGAAGGTCAAGGAGTTCGTCCAGTCCTTCCAGACCGACGAGGTCTTCAAGAAGGGGACCGAACTGTTCAAGGGCGGTCTGGTGAAAGGTTGGTAATCACTCACTCTGGAAAAAAGGCCACGTCAAGCGTGGCCTTTTTTTTTACCCCCGTTATGATAGCCGCAAGCACGGCAACACGAAAAACAGAACAACAATGAAGAAATGGTATCTGGCCTACTGCAAACCCAAGGAAGAGGCCCGCGCCCGCGCCCATCTGGCAGCCCAGGGCGTTGAATCCTATTACCCCATGGTCGAGATTGAAAAACTGCGGCGAGGCAAGCGCGTACCCCAGCGCGAGCCCATGTTCCCCAACTATCTCTTCATCTACGTGGATCTGGAAGAGGTCACCCCGGTCACCCTGAAATCGACCCGGGGCATCAGTCGCATCATCCACTTCGGCAAGGAGTGGACCCCCGTCAGCAGCCAGCTGATCTACCGGCTCATGAGCCGGGACGACAGCGACGAGGCGCGCGCCAGCTATGCCCGTCTGCCGACCCAGGGAGACAAGGTACTTATCGAATCCGGCCCCCTCGCCGGGTTTGAAGCCATCTATCTGGAGCCGGATGGCGAAAAGCGGGCCATCCTGCTGGTCAACCTGCTCAACCAGGAGACCTGCAGCAGCTTCGAAAACCAGGCCTTCCGCCGCTTGGAGTGACCCGTCCTGTCGGCAGAAAGAGCCACAGGGCAGTACACAAGACACCATCCCCCTGCTTCCGAACGGTCAGGACCGCACCTGCGTCGTGCATCCTTCCACCACCAGGTTGTCGGGCCAAAAAAAACGGGGCAGACCCAGAGGTCTGCCCCGTTTTTCTCTCCCTTGCGTCAGGCATCCAGTTCGAAGCGGCTGATGGCCGATGTCAGTCTCCCGGTCTCCCGGGTCAGGCGGGCGGCGATCTGCTCCCCCTGCTGGCCATGCTCGCTGGACTGATGGCTGAGCCCGGCAATCTCCTCCACCGTGCCCGCCACCTCCTGCGCCGCCCTTGACTGCTGCTCGGTGGCGGTGGCGATGGCGGCAAGCTGGCCGCTGAGATCCTGCACCAGCGTCGCCATCGACTCCAGGGTCTCGGTCACCGAGGCCACGGCGCCGCGCCCCTGCTCCACCAGCAGGGTGCCGCTGCCCACGGTATCCGCGGTCTCCCGGGTCTGCTGCTGGATGCTGGCAATGGTCTGGTTGATCTCCATGGTCGATGCACTGGTGCGGCTGGCCAACTGCCTCACTTCATCGGCCACCACGGCAAATCCCCGTCCCTGCTCACCGGCCCGCGCCGCCTCGATGGCCGCATTGAGTGCCAGCAGATTGGTCTGCTCGGCGATGGTAGCGATCACTTCGGTGACCCTCCCCACTTGCTCGCTCTGGCTGCTGAGCTGCGTCATCGCCTGGTTTGCCTGGGCAATCATGGCACCAATCTGCGCCATGGTGGTCCCCATGCGGGCGAGGGCCTGCTCCCCCTCCCTTGCCTGTTGCTCGGTCTGGCGAGCCGCTCCCGCCGCGTCCGCAATGTTGCCCGCCACATCCCGGGTACTGACCGACATCTGCTCGATGGCGGCTGCCACCGCATCGAGCCGCTGATTCTGGCTCGCCAGATCATCCACGATGGCATTGGTGGTCTGGCCCACCTCGCGGCCAGCCCCTTCCACCTGACCGACCGCCCCCTGGATCTCCCCCACCAGCTCGCGCAACTGTGCCGACATTCGGTTGATGGAGCCCGTGAGCCCTCCCAGCTCATCCTGACGAAGCACGGGCAAGGGGGTGACGGGGAGGCGGCCATCGGCCACCAGGCCCGCCCGTTTCACCAGGCTGGCGATGTCCCGGGTCAGGCGCCGGCTGAACAGCAGGGCCACCAGGGTGCCCAGCAGGATGACGCTGGTGGTGGCCAGCAGCAGGGTGCGGTGAATGGTCTGACTGGCGGCCGCCATCTCCCCCGCCATCTTGTCCACCTCGGCACGGGTATGGGTCACCTGGGTCGCCAGCTGATCCGCCAGCCGGGTCAGGGCGGGCTCTATCTCGGTGGCCATCAGGTGGTTGGCCCTGTCCCAGTCCGGGGCCTGGCGCTTCTCGATCACCTGGCCGACCAGCTCGGCAAAGGGGGCTGACATCTCTTCAAAGAGCGTCCAGAGCCCCTTTTGTGCCTCGGTGAAGTTGGCCTCTTGCTGTTTCAGCTCGGCCACCCGCTGCTGGTGAAACTGGTAGTAGTCCCGGTACTTGTCCAGGTACTCCTTCTCCCCCGAGATGAGGAAATCCCGCAGGGCGGAGAGCGCATTGCCCAGGCTGTTGTAGGCATCCCCCACCTGCTTGAGCAGCAGGCGCCTGTCACCGGGCAACGTCGCCTGGGGCGTCGCCACCTCTTCATTGGCAAAAGACTGCAACTGATCGAGGGCCGACTCCGCCAGAGGGCCGGCCTCCAGCAGCATCAGGGTGTGGGCGGGCAGGTTCTCTTCGGTGTGAGCCAGGGCCCACACCTGTGACTGTGCCCCCTTGAAATCCTTGAGTGCCCGGGTCAGGTCGGGGGTGAAACGCTGGCGCTCGATGGCGTGCCAGGCCTCTTCCCACTCCTGCTTGATGCGATCACCCTGTGCCGGATCCTTGCCGAGGATGAGATAGGCCCGCAGGGATGAAACGGTGGCAATCAGGGCTTTCTGGCTCGCCTCGTCCCGCTGCAGGGCGGGCAGGGCCTGGGCCAGCAAGGCATCTTGCGAGCCTTCGATCCGGCCGAGCTGATGATAGACAAGGGCGGAGGAGAGAATGATGAGCAGGTTGATAAAACAGAAGCTCAACAACAACTTGCTTGATATTTTCATGGCCATCCTTGGAATTCGTCGGGCATCCTGCCCGGGATTAGCATCTGATGAGCGCGGGCAAACGAGCCTGCCAACCCTGATGCCATCCCAGCAGCTCCTCACGGGGCATGGGACGGGCGGAGAAGAAGCCCTGGCATTGATCGCACCCCAGCTTCGCCAGCAATTGCCAGGTCGCCTCATCTTCGACCCCCTCGGCCACCGATTTCAAGCCCAACTTGCGAGCCAGCTCGATGCTGGACTCGATGATGGCTAGGCGAGAGGGATCTTCATAGCAGCGATCCACGAAGGATCTGTCCAGTTTCAACTCGGTAAAGGGGAGCAGGGCGAGCTGCTGCATGGAGGAGTAGCCGGTCCCGAAATCATCGATGGAGAGACCAAAACCGTGCATCCGCAAGCGGGTCAGCACCTCCAGCGACTTGCCGAGATCCTTGACGAAGGCGCTCTCGGTCACTTCGAGGGTGATGAGCTCGGGGTTGATGCTCCAGCGCTGGCAGTGGCTGAGCAGGGTGTTGCACAGATCCCCCTCGATGAGGGAGGTGGTAGAAAGGTTCATCGACAGGTTCAGGGAGAGCCCGGTCTTCTCCCACAGGTGGCCGTCCCGCAGCGCCTTGCCGATGATCACCTCGGTGAGCGGGTCGATGAGCCCGTTGTGCTCCGCCAGCGGGATGAAACGGGCTGGCGAGATGAGGCCATATTCGGGGTGCTGCCAGCGGGCAAGCGCCTCCATGCCGAGCCACTCCCCGTTGTGAAATCCCACCTTGGGTTGATACCAGGGCAGCAACTGGTCCTGATCCAGCGCCCGGCGCAGCTCATCCAGGGTCAGGTGATAACCATCCTCTTCCTGGCTGCGCACCTGCTGGGGCCGCCAGGCACCGATGAGCTGCGCGATCTGCTGGGGAGACGCGGGTTTCTCGATGCGCCCCAGCACCTGCAGGCCATAGGCCCGGCTCATGCGCAGCACGGCATCGACCACGTCATCCTCCAGGGCGCTGCACAGCACGATGCCGCCGCGGAACCCGCCAAGGGAGAGGCGGCGCAGCAGCGCCATGCCATCCATGCCCGGCATACGCAGATCGCAGAACAGGATGTCGACCCTGTGGTGCTGGCACTGTGCCAGCGCCTCCTCCCCGTCCTGCGCCTCCAGCAGGTTGCCGTAGCCCAGTCCGCGGATCTGGTGCATCAGGGCCTTGCGCTGGAAGTTGTGATCCTCCACCACCATGATCGCCAACTCATGCCGTGCGCTATTCATCGAGCCATAACCCCGTTTCACCTCTGATAGAGTCCATCAATGCCTGTACCGCCCTGGCCAGGTCATCGAGCTTGTCCAGTTGTTTCAATCTGGCCGCCGCCTCCAGCCGGGCTGCCTCCTCTGCCAATGCCTGCTGTCCTACCATGCGCGCGGCCCCCTTGATGCGATGTGCCGTCTCCACCAGCGCCTGGGTATCCTGGCTGGCCAGCGCCAGCCTCATGTCCTCGCCATCCTGCTCGTTGGCTTCCAGGTATTCGCTGGCCATGCTGCGTGCCACCGCCTCATCCCCGAACAGGGTCAACCAGCTTATGCCTGGCAGTTGAACCCTGGCTTGCCGGGGCGCCTCCGAGGCGAGCTGTTCTTCCTGAGTCGGCAACCAGCGTCCCAGGGTCTGGCTCAGGGCATCCAGGCTGTAGGGCTTGAACAGCATGTCGTTCATGCCGGCATCACGCATCTGCTGGCTCGCCTCCTCAGAGGTATCGGCCGTCACCCCGATAATGGGAGCACTGTCCCCGGCATCCCGCAAGGCTCGCGTGAGGGCATAGCCATCCATCACCGGCATGTGGCAGTCGGTCAGCAGCAGGGCGAAGTCCTGCCCCTGCCAGGCGCGCAGCGCCTCCTCGCCATCTTCCACCACCTCGGACTCGAGCCCCAGGATAGCGAGCTGCCTCGTCAGCAATGCCCGGTTGACGGGGTGATCATCCGCCACCAGCACCCGCCCCCTGAGCTTCTCCCCCTCCATCCCCATCGACTGGCTCGCCTGCTGGTTGAACAGTGACTGGCAGGTTTCCAGCAACAGATCGGGGTAGAGGGGCGATTGTCCCAGTCGCCACCAGGCGTTGCCCCCCATGCGCCCCCGCAGGGCCTCATGGGGAGAGAGTACTATGCCCTTGAGGTTCGAACGCTGCAAACAGGCCAGCCAGTCACTGCCAAGGGCCTGCTCCAGGTGATTCTCCTGCGCCAGCAGATGCCCCTCGAGGGGCTGCTGCCAATGGTGTGCCTCCATGCGTACCAGTCTGGCGCCCAGCCTGGCCATCACCGATTCCAGCCCCTCATCCTCCCCAAACCACCACCATACCTGACCGGTCAGGGGGGGCGCTTCCCACTGGCACTCGGCCAGAGGCAGCGTGAAGGTCACGCAGGTGCCCATTCCGGGGGTACTTTCCAGGGTCAGGCTCCCCCCCATTTTCTGGGTGAGTTGATGACAGATGGCAAGCCCGAGCCCGGTGCCGCCAAACCGGCGATTGGTGTCGGACTCCACCTGCTTGAACGGGATGAAGAGGGTGCGCTGCTGCTCCAGGGCGATGCCGATCCCGGTATCCCGGACCCGGAAGGCCAGCCGGTCGTCTTCATAATCCACCTGAATGGCGATCGCCCCCGCCTCGGTGAACTTCACCGCGTTGTTCAACAGATTGGAGATCACCTGCCCCACCCTGATCCCGTCGATGCAGGCCAGATCCGGCACCGTCTTCCCCCACCGCAGCGTCACAATGAGTCCCTTGCCATAGGCCAGGGCCGCATGTCCCCGGATGACATCGCAAATCACCGAGGTCAGGCGGCAGTGATGGGGATGCAGTTGCAACTGCCCGGCTTCCATCTTGGAGAAGTCCAGGATGTCGTTCACCAGATAGAGCAGATGGCTGGTGGAGGTCGAGATATTGCGCAACATGTAGCGCTGATCGTCGTCCAGCGCACTCATTTGCAGCAGCTCCAGCATGCCGTGCATGCCGGAGATGGGAGTGCGAAGCTCATGACTCATGGTGGCGAGGAAGCGGCTGCGCGCCTGGGTCGCCTCCTCCGCCACCCGCCTGGCCTGGCGCAGCTCCAGCTCCTGGCGCTTGAGCTTGGTGATGTCCTGCACCACGCCGTTCAATATGACCCCTTCAAGCCCCTCCTGGTGAACGAAGTGACCACGGATCTGCAAATAGCCCGCCTCCCCCTGGCGCCGGATCTCCACCTCGAGATCCAGCGGCTGCATGCTCAGGGCATGACGATCCACCGTGGCCACGAAGTCCTCGTGCGCCTTGCCTGTCAGCCCCAGGATGGAGGCACCGGTGACCGCCATGCCGACCAGGTCCTCTTCGACCCCCACCATCTCCCTGACCCCTTGCGAGGTGTAGAGGAAGTGCCCCTTGCCCGGCCCAAGCCAGTGATACTGATAGACCAGACCCGGCATGCTGTCGGTGATCTGGGTCAGCCGGGTCTGCGCCTCCTGGGCCGCAAACCGCGCCTGCTCCAGCTCGGTCACGTCGGTCAGCACGGTCAGGATCCCGAGCCGCTTGTCATCGGGCCCCGCAAAGAGCCGCTTGGTGTAGATCATCTGGTGCAGGCGATCGTCATCAAACCGGATCTCGCCCCGGCCATGAAGCTCCTCTCCGCTCTCCCAGACGCTGGCATCCTCCTCCATTACCCTGGCACGGATCGACTCGGGCAATCGATCCTGGAGCAACCGCTCATAGGAGCCCGTCAGGTTCTCCCCGCCGAGGAACATCTGCCGGTACGCCCGGTTCGTCATTGCCACTTCATAGCGCTCGTTGGTCAGCACCACCTGGTTGGGCAGGGCATCCAGCATCATCTGGACAAACACCAGCTGCTCCTCGAGCCGCCGCTCGGCCTCCCGCCGCTGGCTGATCTGGCGGCGCAACGTCCGGTTCCAGCCCATGAACAGCAAGAGGCAGAGCAGGAAAATGCCGCCGCCGAGGGAGGACCAGAGCAGCACCGTCTTCGGATCCAGTCCCGTCTGTATGGTCAGGGAGAGCCACTTTTTCTCCAGGGCGGAGAGCTCGTCGGGGGGGATGGCGATCAGCACCTTGGTGAGGATCTGCTGCAGCATGGGGTCCTGCAACTGGGTCGCCATGGCGATGGGTACCCGCAGGTCGCTGCCGGAGAAGACCACCTGGTAGCGGTCGCTGAATCCCTTTTGCAGCGACTGCTCCAGGGTGGTGGTGCTCATCAGCACATAGTCGACCTTCTGCTGGTCCAGCAGGGGCAGCAATTCGGCATCGCTGGCCACCGGCACGGCGATGGCCCCCACCTCGCTCAGCAAGACCTGCTCCACCGAGCCCCCTACCATGCCCACCCTGTGCCCTTTCAGTGCCCTGGCGGCGGTGAGCTCGGCCATCCCCTGCCTCGCCACGACCACCCGGTTGATCGACGCGTAGTTGGGGGTAAACCGGGCAAACTGCTGACGCTCCGCGGTGGGAGTCATGGCCGGGATGAGATCCAGCTTGCGATCCTGGAAGAGCGCCATGCTCTGGGCCCAGCTCCGGGTCGGCACCAGGGTGAACTGGAGCCCGGCACGCTGGCTCATCAGTGTCAGCAGATCGGCAATGAGCCCCTTGAGCCGCCCCCTGTCGTCCACCTCGCTCATCCCGGGCCAATCCGGAGCAACCCCGTAGCGGATGACCGGATGTGCTTGCAACCACGCCTGCTCCTGCGGATTGAAGACGATCTCCCTGCTCCTTTTCACCAGGGCATAGTCGAGGATGTCCCCCGCCTCCAGAATGGCGCGACGCTCGAGGGGAGAGATATCCTCGAGGGCCCGCTCCAGCAATCCCTGCAAGACATCATTCCTGGGCGCCACGGCCATGGCGAGGGAGGTATCCCTCATCCAGTCGATCCTGGCCAGCGCCATGCCCGCCATGGCTTGCAGCCTGTTCAGCATGGGCAGCTCGGCCAGGTAGGCATCCGCCTTGCCCTCCTTGAGCATGAAGATCGCCTCGTCCCGGCTGTCGGCCGTGATCAGGTTCGAGATCCCCAGGCGCAGCAGCTCATCGCAGGCGCTGACACCGAAGACGCAGACCCAGCGCACCCCATAGGCCTCTTCCAGAGAGAGGCTCTCCCGCCCCCCCGTCAACAGCACGGCCCGGGGCAGTGCCATCAGCTCGGAGGTAAATTGCATCTGCAGGGTGCGGGTCGGGCTCGGTGCCACCCCGATCAACATGTCGACCTTGCCATCCAGCAAGGCCTGCTGGACCGCCGCATTGTTGGCATAGGCACGGTAGCGAAGGCTCACCCCCAGCCTGGCTGCAATCTGGGAGGCGAATTCATCCAGGGGGCCGGTGAAGTTGCCGCGCCCATCGGTATAGACATAGGGTGGCCAGGCCGCCGAAGGCATGCCGACGACCAGTTCATCATGGGTGGCAAGCCAGTGCAGTTCGTCCAGGGTGAAGTTGCTCTGGTCCAGTTGCGCCGGCGCAGCCGCAACCATCAGGCTCCAGAAAGCCAGACCACATAGCAGGATGAGACGACAGCAGCGGCGGAACATTATCAACTCCCATACGAAACGGAGGGGGGTCATAGAGTGTTTGGCGCAATGTGCGACAACTAAATTGAGACAATGCTCATCAGGAAAGAAAAATGGCAGGCCCAGGCCTGCCATCCACCAGGTCGGGGGCCAGGCCCCCTCCCATCAGGTTATTCGGTTCCCGAGCCGGAAACCGGTTTGAAACTCCCGCTCACGGATGTGGGCGATCTGCACATTTTGCCCTTCCAGACCGATGTCTTTGAGCAGGGCAGGTGAAAGATGCAGGTAACTGACGCGACGCTCCAGCCGGGTGATCCTTTTTTGAACCAGGGTCTCTACGTGGCGCAGCAGGGCGAGTTCGATAGACATAATATTCTCCAGTTGAACGTGCGGTTCCCCCGGAGAGAGGTGATCACCCTGCGGGACAACCGCGGGTGATGAGAAAAGCAGGTGTTACCTGTCCCCTCCACGCGGCAAATAAAGAGCACGAGTCTTCGCGCTGCCAGAGCAGCGATCGAACGCAACGTTGAACATGGAATGTTGCATGGTCGTCTCCTTACCGTGTGAAAGTTGAACAAGTTGCCGCAGTGTAAAAAAACACCGAATTTTACGCAATATCTCTCCCACCCATATGGGTGGAATGCGGCCAAGAAGAGGTTCATTCAAATCCCTGACAACAGCCGGAACTCCTCCAGCGCATAGGTATCCGTCATGCCGCTCACATAATCGAGCAGCAGCCGCACCCGGTAGTACCACTCCTGCTCGCTCTCCTTTTCGAAACGGGGATCCCGGCTCGCCACCGCCAGTCGGTACGCCTTGAGGTGGCGGGCAGAGAGGCGGTGGAACAGCCGCCGGGCGAAGAAGAGCTCGCTCCCGCCGTTGCCTGCGAGCAGCCGCTCGAACTGGCTGGCAGGCAGGGCCAGCAGGCAGGCGTAGGTGGAGAGCACCCCGCGCAGGGCGGCATAGCCTTCCAGCTCCAGCGCCTCCACCTCCGGGCGCATGAACACCAGCTCGCGAGCCACCCGCTTGAGGGTATCGAGTACCCGGGCTGCCGGAGCCTGACCGTGCAGCAGCGCCTGGGGATAGGCCCCGCTCAGGATCTGATCGTGCTCGGCCACATAGGTATGGGCGGCCAGCGCCACCAGATCCCGGGTCAGATGCTGGCGAAAATGGGGGAAGAACCCCCGACCGGAGGCAAGCGCCTCATCGAGCAGGTCGGCCATGTAACCGCCCTCGTCCGCCTCGCGCAGGGCTGCCAGCAGCTCGCTCTGGGTGAGGATGTGCCTGTCCACCGCATCCTCGAGATCGGCGATGCAGTAGGAGATGTCGTCCGCCGCCTCCATGATGTAGACCAGCGGATGACGGCACCCCTCGGCCAGCCCCAGGCTCTGGCCGAGGGCACGATAGAGGGGTTGTTCGCTGAAGAAGATGCCGCGCTTGCTGGTCCAGCCGTGGTGCTGACCATAGCCCTGTGGATGGTGCAGACCCGGCAGGGGCTGCTGCGGGTATTTGCACAGCGCCGCCAGCTGCCCCAGGGTGAGGTTCAGCTCATGGAGGCTGTGCACCAGTCGCAGGCTCTGGGCATTGCCGTCAAACACCAGCAGATCCTGGCGAAGGGTTGCCCACTGGGGGCTCGGCAACTGGTCGTGGGCACGGGCGAAGAGGCCGTCCAGCTCCTGGGCAAGCCACTGACTCATCACCTGCTCGCCGAAATGGCCAAACGGCGGGTTGCCGACATCGTGCAACAGGCAGGACATCTCCACCAGATTGATGAAGGCCCCCTCGCACACCACTCCGGCCGGCAGCGCCGCCAGGATGCGGCGACTGATCTGGCGACCAGTCTCCTGCACCTCCAACGAATGGGTGAGACGGCTGCGCACCGAGGCTTTCACATCGAGCGGGAAGACCTGGGTCTTCTGCTGCAACCGACGCACCGGCGCCGCCTGCACGATGCGGGTGCGGTCCTGCTCCGTCGCCTCCAGCAGGTCTTCGTCTCCCCAGGGGTGAATGCGCTCGGGGGGGATCAAACGGTCATACATGTCGTGGCTCCTTGCCTGAGGCGTCGTGTCTACGAGAGCAGCCAGCGCCGCAGGCGGGCGATGTCACCCGGGTATTCCCGGCGCAGGGTTTCAATCCAGTCTTCCACGTTCTCCCACCAGGCGGGGTGATCCGGGCTCTGGATAAGCTGGGCCGTCTGCTGCAACCGGCGCAGGCCGATGGAGCCCGCCGCCCCCTTGATCTTGTGGGCCTCCTCCACCACACCGGCCTGATCCCTGGCAATCATGTTGGAGTCGAGCACTGCCATGTAGTCCGGCATCATCTTCTCGAACAGCTCGACGCTGGAGAGCAGCACCGGCTTGCCGACCGTGCTGGCGTAATCGGTGAGGAAGGGCAGATCCAGCAGGGCATCCTGATGGTGGACATCGTCCTGCTCGTCCGCCTCGTCCCCGGCAAGATCCGCAAACAGGTGGCCTATCACCTCCCGCACCGCCTTGGAGCCCAGCGGCTTGTTGATCACATCCTGCATGCCGTGATCCCGGTAGTACTGGCGATCGCCGGTGGCATTGGCGGTGAGCGCCACCATGGGGGGCAGGCTGTCGCCGTAGCGCGCGAGCAGTTGCTCCGCCACATCGAACCCCGTCATGTCCGGCAACTGGATGTCGAGCAGGATCAAGTCGAAATCATCCGGGTTGGCCATGGCCAGCGCCTCTGCACCATCCCGCGCCACCTTGACCTGATGGCCGAGCTTGTTCAGCAGGGCGCAGGCCACGGTCACGTTGAGCTCCACATCCTCCACCAGCAGGATGTCGAGGGAGGGCATCTCGGGCTCCGGGGCCGCGGCCTTGGGCTCGACGCAGTCCACCTCCAGCTCGGCGGTGAAGCAGGCGCCTTCGCCCGGGTCGCTGTCCACATAGAGTTGACCGCCCATGGCCTGCACCAGCTGGCGGGAGACCGCAAGACCGATGCCGGTGCCGGTGGCGTGCTTCTTGCCCTGCACCTGATAGTACATGGCGAAGATCTTCTCCTGCTGGGCACGGGGAATGCCCACCCCGGTGTCTTCCACCTCGAAGTGCAGCGCCAGCTTGCCCGGTTCATCAGCGGCGTGGGCGAGACAGCGTATGGTGACGCCCCCTTCATCGGTGAACTTGACCGCATTGCCCACCAGGTTCCACAGCACCTGACGCAGCCGGGTGCCGTCCGCCATCACGAACTGAGGCATATCGCCGTCCCGGTCGAAGTGCAGGTAGAGCCCCTTCTGCTCCGCCTGGATGCGCGACAGCGTCTCCAGCTCGTCGAGGAAGGCGGGCAGATCCAGCGGAGCCGGCGCAATCTCCAGCCGGCGACGGTCGAGCTTGTCCAGATCGATGATGTCGTTGAAGATGTTGCCGAGCGTCACCGCGCTCAGGTGGATGGTCTTGAGCTGCTGCTGCTGTCTGGCATCGAGGGGCGTATCCATCAGCATCCGGCTCAGTCCGACGATGCCATTGAGCGGGGTGCGCAGCTCGTGGCTGATGGTGGAGATGAAGGTGGTCTTGTCCCGACTCGCCTTCTCCAGCTTGTCCTGGTACTGCTTGCGCTCGGTGATGTCGCGACCAAAGCCGAGCAGGCCGAGCCGCTTGCCGAAGCGGTCGAAGAAGGGCACCTTGCGCAGCTCGAAGTAGGCCTTGCGGCCATCGGGATACTCCAGCCACTGCTCATAGGTGAGCGGCTCGTTCTGGGCGAAGACCTGCTTGTCGGTCTCCACCACCTTGCTGGCGATGTCGTGCTTGTAGACATCGAACGGGGTCAGGCCGATGAGTTCCGCCTCCACCTTGCCGGTGAGCTCCTCCATGGCGCGGTTGCAACCGGAGAACTGCTCGTCCTCGTTGCGGTAATAGACCAGATCGGGGGAGCAGTCGATGAAGGAGCGCAAGAGGGCGGTACGCTCCCCCAGATGCAACTGGGCCTTCTCCCGCTGGAACACTTCGTTTTCGAGATCCTCGATGGCTTGCTGGCGCAGGGCCTCGGCCCGGTTGGTCTCGGCGATCTGGGCGTTGAGCCGGCTGATGTTCTCCTGCAACTGGCTGTTGAGCTCGAGATCCCGCTCGCGCATGTCTTGCAACTTGCGCACCATCCGGGTCAGCCGTTGGCGGGAGTCCTCCAGCTGATCCACCACGATGGAGAGAAAATAGACGGCCCAGGGGGTCACCAGCAGGCCGAAGAAGACAGAGCGCACCAGGTCGACGATGTCCACGGTGCCGCGCAAAAACAGGGTCACCCCCATCTGGATCGAAACGGCCAGCACTATGATGGCGGTGGCCAGGAACATGCTGAAGCGCACCAGTCCCAGCTTGGTCATCAGGTCGACGTAATATTGCGCCCAGGATTTGATCTGCTTCATCTCGTTGTTTTCTCCCCTTTTCTTGCGCAAACAGGATACCAGTACGGCGCCATGAACTCTTGTCCGTCGCGTATTCAATTATTGATTAACGTCACACTCCGGCTGGGGTAGCATGCCTGCCATGCCTCAGTCAGCACCGGTCCCACCGGGATACCGGGGCGCACTGTCACCCTTCTCATTCGTTATGTCAGGAGCATACCCGATGCGAAATCATGTTCTGTTGAGCCTTGGCCTGCTGGTCGCCACCACCGCCCACGCCGATCTGGGGGAGATCCCCCGCCAGACCGGCTGGTCCGGTTTTCTGCTGGGCGGAGTCAATGCCGGCAGCCACAAGTCCAACTTCTATGCCGGTGACGACAGCAACAGCCGTATCGATGATCTGGGCTCCCCCGGCCGCGAAAGCGGTCTGAGCCCGCTGCTCAATGCCGATATCCGCTACACCTTCGCCGATACCCGCACCCAGGTCTTCCTCGGCAACCTCATCCAGGACGCGGTGCGCTTCGACTTGACCCAGCAACTCGGTCTGCGCCAGGAGATGGGTGACAAGGGTATCGTCGCCACCTCCCTGGTGTTCAACCTCATGCCGGTGGAAGTGTGGAGCGATCCCTTCGCCACCGGCGTGGACCGCAGCGCCACCGATCTCACCTCGAAAGGGGTGCGCTTTGCCTGGGACAGGATCTGGGGCAGCAACGTCTACGCCACCCTGACCAGCCGGGAAGTGGAGCTCGACGAGGAGCGCAGCGGCCAGCAATATGACCTGACCCACGGCACCCACTACGCCTCCATGCTGAGCCGCAACGGCAAGGTCCACGACCTGGCTGTCTCCTACCAGTACCACTTCGGCGGCGACCAGCTGCTGGAGCCCGCCTTCCTCTACAAGGAGGCCCGCCTGGACGGGAGTGCGGAGAGCTTCAAGAACACCGGTCTGCAGCTGACCTATGCCAAGCGTGCCTCCCAGTGGTCCATCGTGAGCAACCTCTACGCCGGCAAGCGCAAGTATGACGAGGCGAATCCCCTGTTCGGCCAGCGCGCCGATGCCAGCGAGTTCGCCCTCAATGGCACCTTCTTCTGGCACAACCTGTTCGGCATCAAACCCCTTGCCGCCACCTTCACCGCGGCCTACTCCAGCGCCGACTCCGACATCGACTTCTACGATGCCGAGGCGCTTCGCTTCAGTACCGGGCTGCTTTACAACTTCTGACCCGCCCCAAGCAAGGAGGCCACCCCCGGGGTGGCCTCTTCATTTGCACAACCCTCGACCATCAGATGCCGAGGGAATCCAGCAGATCGTCGTGCTCGTTGCTCGCCGGCGCGGCCGCCGGTGCCGGTTTGGCTGACTGCTTGGCCTGGGCGATCAGCTCGTCGGGATCCACCTCCTCCTGCACGCCGCCATCATGGATCCGGATAAACTCCGTCTTGTCCATGGCCAGCTCCAGATAGAAGATGTTGTTGCTGGCGGTGAAGAAGGTCACCCGGCGGGTCTCGGGATTGTCGAGGTTGGTGTCGACGCTCAGCATCACCTGCTTGTTGAGCGCCAGCATCTTGGGCTGGTTCTGGGTGATGTGGGTCTGCAGCTCGCGCCCCACCTTGGTGGTGAAGCTGCCGACAATCTGGTTCATCAGCTCGCCCATGACGTTGCTCACCTCGTCCGAGGTGTGGGAGATGGCGAGATCCTCCTTGGAGAGCCCCATGCTCAGCATGTAGCTCTGGTAGAGCTCCATGGCCGCGGCGGCGGAGAAGTTGATCACCACCAGCCCGGAGAAGCCGCCGTCAAACAGCACGAAACAGCCGATGTCAGGCTTGAGGCAGGTCTTGCTGATCCGCTGCACCATGCCGGAGAAGCGCACCTGGGTCTGGGTCGCCGCACTCAATACGCTCGTCACCGAATTGCACAGGCTCAGCAGCACGTCCTCTGTGGTCAATACGGCATCATCCTCGGATCTTGTCACTATCATGGAACCTTCCTGCTGATCGAAATAATGGGGCTGTCACTCGTGTCGCCCATGTCACCATGCACCGACGCGATACGCTAACAGATTGCGTGATCCCGGTGCCCAAAGCGCGAGCCACCTCTCACTTGACTGGATTATCAGTCAGAAATGGCTGAAATCCATCCAGGGTAGCCAGACGGGCTTGCCAACTGGCAGCCGCCCCTTGCAAGGCCTGCTCCTCATAGGGAATGGCGGGACAGGCACCCCAGATGGGGCCGGGCCAGGCCGCATCCGAGCTGAAGCGGGCCACGTGGTGCAGGTGCAGCTGAGGCACCAGATTGCCGAGGGCCGCCACGTTGATCTTGTCCGGGCCGAGTGCCCGCTCCATCAGGGTGGCGACGGCGCAGGACTCCTGCATCAACTGCTGTTGCTGCTCGGGGGCCAGATGATGGATCTCCCGCAGGTTGGCGACCCGGGGCACCAGAATCAGCCAGGGATACTGGCTGTCTTTGGCCAGCAGGACGCGGCACAGGGGCAGATCCCCGAGTATCCGGGTATCCGCCTGAAGGCGGGGGTGCAATTCAAACATGGGGGCCTCGCTGATCAACATGGGCACATCGGGAATCAAAGATGTGCCCACGTTACTGCAACGGGGAGCAAACTTAAAGGCGCGGCACGGCCCAACCGATGAAGCGCTTGCGAAGCGCGGGGTCCGCCTGCAGGAAAAGCTGTTGCAACTGCCCTTCCAGGGCGCTGGCCGGCACGGAGGAGGCCCGGGGCGTCGCCACGGCGGCCGCAGTCACATCCGCCGCACCGGCGAGCACGGCAAGCCCCTCGCTGCGGTTGTACTCCATCAGCCTGGCATGCCAGTCCATGCCGATCTGCATCCCCTGCACCATCAGCGTATCCTGGCGCACCTCGAGGGGCTGCCCCCCCGCCACCAGGCCCAGGACAGGGGCCCTGGCGTAGCGTTCCATCCCGGCCTCGTCCGCAGGCACGGGAGCCTGCAGGCGCACCGACTGCCCGCGTGCCTCATAGCGAAGCACCTGAGGCTCGGAGCGAACCTGGCGATCGTTGTCGCTGCTGTTGCGACTCGGGATCACCCCCTCGTAGCGCACCAGCAGTTGCTGCTCCCCGTCGGCCAGCACGGCATGCTGCTCGTCCTGCACCTTGCCGGCGCTCACCGCCAGGATCTGGAAATCCCGGGGCACCTCGACCCTGACCTCGGCCTGCACACCGCCGCAGCACAGCAGCGCAACCCCTGCCCAACCCTGATGACGCTTCATTCCCTGACTCTCCTTTCGCGATGAAGGGCGCAGGGTAGCAGCCCCAGATGACAGAAAAATAACGGGATGCAGGCTCACCCCAGCAGATAATGGGGCCGCTCGGCAAACCACTGGGCCAGCACCTGCTTGAACAGCCGGATCTTGCGCGGCCCCCGGCGCTGCTGGGCGTGCAGCACATGGATCGGGTGCAGGCCGGTCTGCCACTCCGTCAGCACGGCCACCAGCTCCCCTCGGGCCAGGCTGGCCTCCACCAGCATCAGTGGACACTTGGCAAACCCCATGCCCGCCCGGGCCAGTTGCAGCAGGGTGCTGTAGTGGTTGGCCCGCACTCGCCCCTGCACCAGGATGTGCGCCTCCTCCTCCCCCTGGCGAAAGTGCCACTGCTCCCAGTCCGGGTTGTGGCCCTGCAGCAGGCAGGAGCGCCCCCCCAGCTCATAGGGAGTGGCGGGGATCCCCTCTCGCGCCAGCAGGGCGGGGCTTGCCACCACCACATCCTTGAGCCTGCCGAGCGGCAGGGCCACCAGGTTGTCGGGGATCAGCTCCATGGCCCGCAGAGCGATGTCATTCTCCCCCTGGCTCATGTCGATCATGGCATTGGTGAAGTTGAGCTCGACCTGGACGCCGGGGCAGAGCTCGGCAAAACGGGCGAGCAGCTCGCTCACCATGCGGTCCCCCGTGCTGACCGGGCAGGTGAAGCGCAGGCGGCCGCTGTCCTCCTCGGTCAGGGCGCGGATCCCCTCCTCCGCCTCCCGGGCCAGGGCGAAGATCTCGCCGGCCTGCTGGTGAAGCACCCGCCCCGCCTCGGTCAGGCTGAGTCTGCGGGTCGTGCGCTGGAGCAGTTGGGCATTGAGGGCGGACTCCAGGGCGCTGACATGGCGACTCAGCATCCCCTTGCTCACCCCCAGGGCATCGGCAGCGGCGGAGAAACTGCCTCGTTGCACCACTTCATAGAAACTGGCCAGGTGGGTGATATCCATCATTAGCACCAATATGGAAACAATGGGTTCATCATAAGCGCTTTTTCTCCCTTTTTATCCCGCTATCATCAACTCATCTCAACCAGGAGCGATAGATATGAAGATTGTGATTGTGGGTGCCTCCGGCACCATTGGCGCCGCCGTCAGCGAACTGCTTGCCCAGGATCACCAGGTGATCCGGGTAGGTCACAGCCAGGGGGATGCCAGAGTGGACATGCGCGACCCCGACTCCATCCGGGCGCTCTTCGAGCAGGTCGGATCCTTCGATGCCCTGGTGGTCGCCAGCGGCAGCGTCGCCTTCAATGCCCTGACCGAGATGACGGACGAGCAGTGGCAGGTGGGGCTTCAGAGCAAGCTGATGGGCCAGATCAACCTGACCCGGGCCGCCATTGCCCACCTGAGTGACCGTGGCTCCATCACCCTCATCAGCGGCATTCTGAGCGAGGAGCCCATCCACTGGGGGGTGAGCGCCACCACCATCAACGGTGCCATCGAGCACTTCGTGAAAGGTGCCGCCTGCGAGCTGCCAAGGGGCATTCGCATCAACGTGGTCAGCCCCACCGTGCTGGAAGAGTCCATGAGCAAGTATGCCGACTTCTTCCCGGGCTTCGTGCCGGTACCCGCCGCCCGGGTGGCCCAGGCCTACAAGAAATCGGTACTGGGGGTACAGACCGGCCAGATCTTCCGGGTCAATGGCTGAGCGCTCCGGACAACCCAATGAAAACGGGCCCCGTCATGGGGCCCGTTTTGTCATCTGCGTTGCAAGCGCCTCCCCTGCCACCAGCAAACGTTTGTTCGCCTGCGGCAAAAAAAGCGGTCGGCCTCAGTCGATCAGGCCGTACTGCTCCCGCAGTACCTCGATGATCTCCTGCTTCGGATTGGCACTGCGTACCAGCGGCTGACCGATGATCTTCTCGGCGATCCCCACATAGGTGCGGGAGATATCCATCATCACCTCGGTGGGCAGCTTGTTGTCCCGGGCTAGGGCGAAGCGCTCGGGCATGCGGTTCTTGTTGAGCAGGATGTCCGGATCCGGGAAGTGGTTCAGCAGCCACTGGCGGAAGCCCTCTTTGGACTTCTCGATGATCTCGCCGCCGCGAAGGGCTGCGCCGTCCCAGATGCGGGAGCTGTCGGGGGTGCCCACTTCATCCATGTAGATGAGCTTCTCGCGACCGGCGGCATCGGTCACGTAACCGAACTCGAACTTGGTGTCGACGAAGACCTGATCCAGGGCAGCCAGCGCCTCGCTGATGACGTTGAAGCCCTCTTTGAGCAGCGCCTCGTAGCGGTCGATGTCCGCCGGGGAGCGGAAGCCGAAGGCCTGATGGTGGCGCTCGATGTCGCCGCGGGAGACGTTGACGTCGTCCGCTTCCGGCACGCCATCCAGCCCCTTGAGGATCCCCTTGGTGGACGGGGTGATGAGGATCTCGGGCAGCTTCTGATCCTTCTTGAGCCCTTCCGGCAGGGTGATGCCGCAGAATTCCCGCTCACCATCCTTGTAGGCACGCCACATGGAGCCGGTGATGTACTGGCGGGCAATGGCCTCGATCATCACGGGACGGGCTTTTTGCACGATCCAGACGAAGGGGTGCGGGATGTCCAGGATGTGGCTGTCCGCCAGCCCCTGCTCCTTGAACAGCTTGAACCAGTGGCTGGAGATGGCATTGAGCGCCGCACCCTTGCCCGGCACGCCGTTCAGACCGTCCACCCCTTGCCAGATGCAGTCGAAAGCCGAGATGCGATCACTGATCACCATGAGGGCCAGGGGCGTATCGGCCGGCACATCATAGCCTTTCTCCCGAATGAGCCGGGCACTGTCTGCCGGGGTCAACCAGTAGACGCTGCGCACTTTGCCGGAATGGACAGGTTTATCGGTACGGATCGGCAAATCGTCGTTCACCGCCAATACTTGATCTGCAAGACTCATGGCTAATAACACTTCCTGTTGTGGGACTAGTTAGGCAGGGGCACCAGACCCCTGTCTGTGGGGGATTCACATCATCAGGTACTCAGGCCCGGGGCAACCGGCTCGGCACGCTGGCCCTGCGGCAACCCGGACATAACAAAACAGGGGCGCGAGGCCCCTGTTTTCATGCTTACTTCGCCCCCTGATCGGCCAAGCCCTTGGCAAAGGCCTCGGACAGGCTGATGTACATCTGGGAGATGACACCGGATGCGACAGGCTTCTTGTCCTTGTCGAACAGGGTGATGGAGGTCTTGCCGCCCGTCATCTCGCCGAGCTGGAAGCGATACTTGTCTTCCTCGAGCTTGAAGGGCTCCGCTCCCTTGGCCTTCCAGAACTCGCTGTCCGGCTCGTCGTACTCCACGTCGATCCAGCCCAGGGACTGCTGGGTGTCCTTGATGGTGAAACCATAGGCAGGCAGCACCTGATTGAGGCGGCGCCACACCTGGTCAAACGACCCTTCGGCAATCCAGGCGCTCAGCTCGTTGTTGTCCAGACCCAGCTCCAGCCCCATGCCATCGCTGGACTTGTGCTGTTCACGGGCCTTGAGCTGCTTGTCGTAATAGAGGGAAAACTGGTTCAGGGCGCGGGTGGCATAACGCTGGGCGTCCGCCGGCGTCAGCACAGTGCTGGTCTCGCCGTCGATGGTCTCTTCGTGATCCAGCACCCGTACCGACATCTTGATGGCGTGGCGCTGCACATCGTTGCGCAGGGTGAACTGGTAACGCTGACGGATCTTGAAGTCATCGTCATCTTCCGCCCAGCCATCGAGCACCGCTGAGTTGTCAAACCAGCCGGTCTGCAAGACGCCGTCCTGCTGGTCCAGCTTCTCGGTGGTGACCTTGTGTTCGGCCAGGAAGTTCATCAGGAAGGCCCAGGTATCGCGCTCCACGCTCTGGGAGGTGCTGAGGGCATAGAAGGCGACGGTTGGCTCGCTGGCATTGGCCACCACCTGGCTGCCGGGCACCACGGTGAGCAACTGGGCGGGCGGACGCACGTCCACCTTGGCCCCGAGGGCGCCCTCACGGCTGCTCTCGGGCAGGGCCGGAATGTCGAAATTGCTGTTAAAGGCGGGGGTACTCAACCCGGCGGGCACAAGGAAGGCGCGGCCTTCGAGGCGGCTCTCTTCATACTCGAAGCCACGGTTGGCCATTTTGCGTTCCTGGGGTGAGCTGCAGGCAGCCAGCACGGCCACCGTCGCGACACTCAGTACCAGGCGCACTGCATTTCCCTTTCCATTTGCTTTAAACACTCGCCATCAACTCCGCAGTCGTCAGTGCTCGCGCCATCGCCGCTTCCCCCTCGGGGGTGAGATCGGTCAGGGGCAGACGCAAGGTCGCCGTCGCCATCAATCCCAGCCGGGCACAGGCCCATTTCACCGGGATGGGACTCGGTTCACAGAACAGAGTCTGATGCAACGGCATCAATCGATTGTTGATGTCATGAGCCTGCCCGGCATCACCGGCCAGGGCAGCACGACACATGTCGGCCATCTGGGGCGCCGCAATATTGGTGGTGACCGAAATGACACCATCGCCCCCTTGCAGCATAAAATCACATCCGCTGGCGTCATCGCCACTATAAAGCGCAAAATCCGGCCCGCACAGTTCGCGCAGCAGCGGGGTACGGCCAAGATCGCCAGTCGCTTCTTTCAAACCTATGATGCCGGGCACCTTGGCCAGACGGGCCACCGTCTCGGGTTTGAGGTCACAGCAGGTGCGACCGGGCACATTATAGAGAATTTGAGGCAGACCACTAGCCTCGGCGATCGCACAATAGTGACGATAGAGGCCTTCCTGGGTGGGTTTGTTGTAATAGGGGGTAACCGAGAGACCCGCCACCACGCCCATGGTGGCGAAACGCCGGGAGAGGGCGATGGCATGAGCAGTATTGTTGGAGCCGCAGCCCGCGATGACGGGAATGCGTCCGGCGGCGTATTCCACCGTCTTCTCAACCACGGCGATATGTTCCTGCTCGCTCAGGGTGACCGACTCTCCCGTGGTTCCCACGGCGACGATGGCGCTGGTCCCGGCATCCACATGATATTCCACCAGCGCTGCCAGACTGACCCAATCGATGTCGCCCGAGGGCAGCATGGGGGTAACGAGCGCAACAATACTACCGCGTAACATGGATAATTCTCCCGATTTTCAGGGGCGTAATGGTAAAGCTGCCCCTTTTGAAAAACAAGGGAGGCACGGGACAAGCCGTGTTACCATCCGGCACAAAACGTATGAATGCACGAGCGCACAAGAGGCCTCACGGCAGAGTGCCGGCACCCGCGGTCAACGCATTCTCAATAATGGACGAGAGACGATTTATGACTCACTACCTGGTCGTAACGGCCATCGGCACGGACAGGCCTGGCATCGTCAATGAGGTGACCCGTCACGTCAGTGGCTGCGGTTGCAACATTGTCGACAGCCGTCTTGGCATCTTCGGCAACGAATTCACCTTCATCATGCTGCTGTCCGGTGACTGGAACAGCATGATGCAACTGGAAATCAGCCTCCCACTGCGCAGCCAGGAGTGGGATCTCATCACCATGATGAAACGCACCGAGCGCCACCACTCCCTGCAATATGACATCAGCGCCAGCGCAGAGGTGCTGATCCGGGATCAGCCGGGCATCGTAAGTCAGTGCACCCAGTTCTTCAGCGATCACGGCTGGGACATCCAGGCAATGCAGACCATCACCCTGGAACAGCAGCCCTTCAACCTGCTCAAGGCGAACTTTCAGTTGAATCTCTCCAAGCAGGGAGAAGAGCCCGGCTCGAAGACAGCCTTCGCCGATTTCTGTCGTGGACTGGGCGCCGAGTCGTTCGAATTCATCGTCAATCACAAGTACGCCTGACGGCGTTTATCCGAGGAGACCCCATGTCACCACTAGAAGCTGGTACCCAGGCCCCCGATTTCTCCCTCTCCGATCAGGACGGCAATCAGGTTCGCCTCGCCGACCTGCGCGGCAAGAAGGTGCTGATCTATTTCTACCCCAAGGCGATGACCCCGGGTTGCACCACCCAGGCCTGCGGTCTGCGCGACGTCAATAGCGAGCTGGCTGCCCTCAATGTGGTGGTGCTCGGCATCAGCCCGGACAGCGCCAAGCGCCTGAAAAAGTTCGAGGAGCGCGACAACCTCAACTTCCGCCTGCTGGCCGATGAGGATCACGCGGTGGCCGATGCCTTTGGCGTCTGGGGCCCGAAGAAGTTCATGGGCAAGGAGTATGACGGCATCCATCGCCTGAGCTTCCTCATCGACGAAGAGGGCAAGGTTGCCCATCGCTTCGACAAGTTCAAGACCGGCGATCACCATCAGGTGGTGCTCGACCTCGTCAAGGGGTAAGCCACCAGCGGCATTGTTGCAGGGCTCGCCATGGCGGGCCCTGCTCGTTTCACCACGGCATCAGCCCCCACTCTCTGGCGGCTCACCAGAGCGCCTCCTCCCGCCTTTTCTCGCCAACCTCCCCTCTCAGATCAAAAAATTCATCCTGGATATGGGTTAACGTGACCCCAGATTCATTTTCCAGCGAGACAGCCCATGAACATGAGCCACACCGAACGCCTGATCCTGAGCAACCAGTACGAGATCCTGGCCAAACTCAATCCGGAAAAGGCGGCGTTTTACCAGCGTGCCAGCACCATCGTCGAGCGCGGCTACTGCCTGCAGATCCTCGAGCTGGAGAAGAGCTTCGGCCATCTGGATCTTGCCACCTGCCAGGAGGTGCTGGACACCCTGGAGCTGCACCATGCACTGGCCATCTCCTGGGGCAACCTGGATGCCAGCGCCCGGGCCGATGTCAACGAGAGCCGCCTTGCCTTCAACGGCTACAGCCGCAGCCAGGAGCGGGAACTGGCGGATTACGTCTGCTTCCTGTTGGAAGTGGACAAGCGCTTCCCCGAACTGCCCTGCCCCTGCGACGAGCTCTCCAGCGACATCGCCATGCGGGACAAGTACCAGCGCATGCTGGCGGTCTGGCGTCAGTGCCCCCGTCAGTACAAGCTCTCCATCCAGGAGATCAGCAAGGTGCTGGCCGCCTGAATGTGAAAAAGGCGCCTGAGGGCGCCTTTGTCGTCAGTCTGACTTCGGAAAGTCATTCGTAGAGGAAGGATTTGTCCAGCTGCTTGAAGGCGGCGTTGAGGGTATCGGCCAGCTCTTCGTAGCGGGGACGGGCCACCAGCTGACGTTGACCGCCCTGCTCGTTCATCTTGCCGTTTATCTCCCGATACCAGGTGGCGAGGGAGGGGGGCAGCCGGGTATCGGCGCGCTGGCCGAGCCAATAGTACCCTTGCAGCGGCAGGCTGAGCAGGAAGAGCACGGACGCCATCACAGAGGGCCAGTAATGAAGCTCGCCAAACTGGAACTGCACCATGACGCTGAGCACCGCCAGTGCCGGGATCACCTTGAGGGCGAATTCGGTGGCCCTGATCACCCGATTCTCCGGGAACATGGAATTAAGCTCGGGACGGCGCGGCCAAAGAGTCATATAATGACGGCCTTGCTGTAATTTAGTTCCAAAAATGTTCATGCTCATGCTACCTCCGAGCTCTTTTCGAACGCATTAACGGCAAAACCTCGACAATATTTGAGAGGCAATAACAAAGGTTGAGGATGACTTTGTTATTTTTCAACAATCAGGTTATCCTTTGTACGCCCATTTTTACGCTGGGGCACGGCCACTGACCAGTCAGGGACGTCTGAATTTCGGGTCTTGTATCACTATACAAGGGGCAAGCAACAGATTGCCAACCCTCATAAGGATAAGTTGATAGTTTTTGGACGCACCGCGTCCGGCGCATCCTCCAACCCAACCCAATCTGCGATAGGATTTATTCATGAGTAAGCTGGTTCTTGTTCTTAACTGTGGCAGCTCGTCCCTGAAGTTTGCTGTCATTGACGCAACCACCGGTGATGACCTGCTGTCCGGCCTGGCCGAATGCTTCAACCTCGACGACGCCCGCATCAAGTGGAAGCTGAACGGCGAGAAAGGCAACGCTGATCTGGGTGCCGGTGCCGCTCACCAGGAAGCGCTGGACTTCATCGTTCACAAGATCCTGCCGCTCAACCCGGAACTGTCCAAGAACCTGATCGCCATCGGCCACCGCGTGGTACACGGCGGCGAGCGTTTCACCTCCTCCGTTCGCATCTGTGATGACGTCATTGCCGGCATCGAAGCCGCCATTCCTTACGCACCGCTGCACAACCCGGCTCACCTGATCGGTATCCGTGCCGCCCTTAAGGTCTTCCCGGAACTGGCCGAGAAGAACGTCGCCGTGTTCGACACCGCCTTCCACCAGACCATGCCGGAAGAAGCCTTCCTGTACGCCCTGCCGTACAAGCTCTACAAAGAGAACGGCATCCGTCGCTACGGCGCCCACGGCACCAGCCACTACTACATCAGCCAGGAAGCGGCCAAGCAGCTGAACAAGCCGGTGGAAGAGCTCAACATCATCAACTGCCACCTGGGCAACGGCGGCTCCGTCTGCGCCATCAAGAACGGCCAGTCCGTCGACACTTCCATGGGCCTGACCCCGCTGGAAGGCCTGGTGATGGGTACCCGTTCCGGTGACATCGATCCGGCCATCATCTTCTTCCTGCACGACAAGATGGGCATGAGCGTTGCCGAAATCAACACCATGCTGACCAAGGAATCCGGCCTGCAGGGTCTGACCGAAGTCACCTCCGACTGCCGTTTCGTTGAAGACAACTACGACAGCAAGGAAGAAGCCAAGCGCGCCATGGACGTATACTGCTACCGTCTGGCCAAGTACATCGGTGCCTACGCCGCCGCCATGGACGGTCGTCTGGATGCCGTGGTCTTCACCGGCGGCATCGGCGAGAACTCCGCCCCGATCCGTGAGATCACCCTGAACAAGCTGGGCCTGCTGGGCTTTGACGTCGACCACGACGCCAACCTGAAGGCTCGCTTCGGCAAGGGCGGCGAGATCACCAAGGCTGGTTCCACCAAGGCCCTGGTTATCCCGACCAACGAAGAGTGGGTCATCGCCCACGACGCGCTGGAACTGGTCGGCGCATAAATTAGCTGTAGAGCAAGGCCGCCCCAGGGCGGCCTTTTCCTGATCCCAAAAAATGAACAAGGGGTAATAAGTGGCACGCACTATTATGCTCATCCCGGTCGGCACTGGTGTCGGCGTAACCTCCGTGAGTCTTGGCGTCGTTCGCGCCATGGAACGTCACGGTGTCAATGTCAGCTTCTTCAAACCGGTCGCCCAGCCGCGTCCGGGTGAAACCGGTACCGAGCGCTCCACCGCAGTGATCCGCGCCGCTGCCAACATCAACCCGCCCGAGCCGTTCGCCCTCTCCTACGCCGAGAACATGATCACCTCCAGCAACACCGACATCCTGCTGGAAGAGATCGTGGCCCGCTTCGAAGAGCACGTGAAGACCAGCGGTGCCGAAGTGGTGGTGATCGAGGGCCTGGTTCCGACCGACAAGCAACCCTTTGCCAACAAGCTGAACTACGACGTCGCCAAGGCGCTGGACGCCGACATGGTGTTCGTGACCCATCCGGGCAACGACTCCAGCCAGAAGCTCAAAGAGCGCATCGAGCTGGCCTGCTCCAACTTCGGTGGCGTCAACAACCCGCGCATCGTGGGCTGCGTCATCAACAAGGTGGGTGCCCCGGTTGACGAGCACGGCGTAACCCGTCCCGACCTGACCGAGATGTTCGAAGCGCATCACCACGGCGCCGATACCGGCCACAACCTGGAAGTGCTGCAGGTCTTCGGCAAGAGCCCGCTGCGCATCCTCGGCTGCATCCCCTGGAACACCCAGCTGATCGCCCCGCGCGCCAAGGATCTCGCCAAGCACCTTGCCGCCAAGATCATCAACAAGGGTGAGCTGGAAAGCCGCCGCCTGCA
Source organism: Aeromonas sp. LsrichE-8G (assembly GCF_022869435.1). NCBI lineage: Bacteria > Pseudomonadati > Pseudomonadota > Gammaproteobacteria > Aeromonadales > Aeromonadaceae > Aeromonas > Aeromonas sp. LsrichE-8G. The sequence goes on along the minus strand of NZ_JALIHH010000246.1, from coordinate 23,864 downwards.
GACCGTGACCTTCTGCGCCCGCTCCATCCACAACATGATCGAGCACTTCCGTCCGGGCAGCCTGCTGGTGACCTCCGGCGACCGCTCCGACGTCATCGTCTCCGCCTGCCTGTCCGCCATGAACGGCGTCAAGCTGGGTGCCCTGCTGCTGACCGGCAACTACCACCCGGAACCCCAGGTGATGGCACTGTGCCAACAGGCCATGGCCACCGGTCTGCCGATCATGATCACCGGCACCAACACCTGGCAGACCGCCGTCAGCCTGCAGAACTTCAACGTCGACATCCCGGAAGATGACCGCGAGCGTATCGAGCTGGTGCAGGACTACGTTGCTGGTCACATCGACAAGCACTGGATCGAGTCTCTCTCCGCCAAGTCCACCCGCTCCCGTCGCCTGAGCCCGCCGGCCTTCCGCTATCAGCTGACCGAGCTGGCCCGTCAGGCCAACAAGCGCGTCGTGCTGCCGGAAGGGGAAGAGCCGCGCACCATCAAGGCTGCCGCCATCTGTGCCGAGCGTGGCATCGCCCGTCCGGTCCTGCTGGGCAACCCGGAAGAGATCCGCCGCGTCGCTGAACAGCAGGGCGTGATCCTGACCGACCGCGTCGAGATCATCGATCCGGTTGCCGTGCGCGAGCGCTATGTGGCTCGTCTGGTCGAGCTGCGCAAGAACAAGGGCATGACCGAAGTGGTTGCCCGCGAGCAGCTGGAAGACAACGTGGTACTGGGTACCATGATGCTGGAGCGCAACGAGGTCGACGGTCTGGTATCCGGCGCAGTGCACACCACTGCCAACACCATCCGTCCGCCGATGCAGATCATCAAGACCGCTCCGGGCTCTTCCCTGATCTCCTCCATCTTCTTCATGCTGCTGCCGGACCAGGTACTGGTCTACGGTGACTGCGCCATCAACCCGGATCCCACTGCCGAGCAGCTGGCCGAGATCGCCATCCAGTCCGCCGACTCCGCTGCCGCCTTCGGCATCGAGCCGCGCGTGGCCATGATCTCCTACTCCACCGGCACCTCCGGCGCCGGCGCGGATGTGGAGAAGGTGCGTGAAGCGACCGAGCTGGCCAAGGCCAAGCGTCCCGACCTCATCATCGACGGCCCGCTGCAGTACGATGCGGCCATCATGGAGAACGTCGCCAAGTCCAAGGCACCGAACTCCCCGGTTGCCGGCAAGGCCACCGTGTTCGTGTTCCCGGATCTGAACACCGGCAACACCACCTACAAGGCGGTACAGCGCTCCGCAGAGCTGGTCTCCATCGGCCCCATGCTGCAAGGCATGCGCAAGCCGGTCAACGACCTCTCTCGCGGCGCCCTGGTGGACGACATCGTCTACACCATCGCCCTGACCGGTATCCAGGCAGCCCAGGCCGAGTAATCGACCCGCAGTCCGATACAATGAAAAACCCGCCGAGAGGCGGGTTTTTTTATGGCTCGCGCCCAGAAATGTTGATCCGCTAGATCAGGTCGGGATCCCGTCCGGATCCACGGACAGATCCGCGTTCCGTCCTTGGCAAGGCTCGAGGGATAAGCAAACGCTCACACCCTCGCCAGGGGATTGCACAAATGCGATCCAGCCAGGATCAAATTGAAATATCCCTTTAAGATCATGCGACTAACGCCAGACACACCGCTAATCTACAGAGTTTTCCACAGCTTTTGTGGATAGTTTACCGATCATTTGAAAGAAAATGACAGGTGAAGCCCCTCCCTTCCCCCTTCTCTTTCACCCCCTCGATAACCTCCTGATGCTGTGGCCAGCATCCCTACCGGCGCCCCCACTTGCCCGCAACGCTTCCAGACACGAAAAAGGGCTCCGAAGAGCCCTTGAACAGCTATTTTCACATCCGGCCACATCAGGGACGCAGGGATTTGTCCGCCCGGGAGATGCCACAGACACCGGAGCGCACCACTTCGATGATCTCGTTGGTCTGGGCAGCCGTCTTGATGAAGGCGTCCAGCTTTTCGCTGGTCCCGACGAGCTGCACCGTGTAGAGCTCGGGGGTGACGTCGACGATCTGGCCACGGAAGATGTCCGCCAGCCGCTTCAGTTCGTCACGGGCACCACCGGCGGCGCGCGCCTTGACCAGCGCGATCTCCCGCTCGATGTGCTCCCCTTCGCTCAGGTCACACACCTTGAGCACGTCCACCAGCTTGTGCAGCTGCTTCTGGATCTGCTCCAGCACCCGTTCATCCCCCATGGTGACGATGGTCATGCGGGACAGGGTGGGATCCTCGGTGGGGGCCACCGTCAGGGTCTCGATGTTGTAGCCGCGCTGGGAGAAGAGGCCTACCACACGGCTCAGGGCGCCGGATTCGTTCTCCAGCAGAACGGAAATTATATGTCTCATCAGGTTCTCTCCGTCTTGCTCAGCCACATCTCGTCCATGGCGCCAAATTTGATCTGCATCGGATAGACGTGCTCGTCCGGATCGACCGAGATGTCCATGAACACCAGTCTGTCCTTCATGGCAAAGGCCTTCTCCATGGCGCTCTCCAGCTCCGCCGGATCGCTCACCGCGATGCCGACGTGGCCATAGGCTTCCGCCAGCTTGACGAAGTCAGGCAGGGATTCCATGTAGGAGTGGCTGTGGCGGCCACCGTAGAACATCTTCTGCCACTGCTTTACCATGCCCAGCGCACGGTTGTTGATGGAGATGATCTTGATGGGCACCCCGTACTGCATGCAGGTGGAGAGCTCCTGGATGTTCATCTGCACCGAGCCGTCGCCGGTGACGCAGCAAACCACGGCTTCCGGGTTGGCAAACTGGGCCCCCATGGCGGCGGGAATGCCAAAGCCCATGGTGCCGAGACCGCCGGAGTTGATCCACTGGCGCGGTTTGGCAAACGGGTAGTAGAGGGCGGCAAACATCTGGTGCTGGCCGACGTCGGAGGCGACGAAGGCCTCCCCCTTGGTCACCTTGTAGAGAGTCTCGATGACCTGCTGCGGCTTGATCAGCGTGGGATGGGTCTCGTAGGCCAGGCAGTTGCGGGAGCGCCACTGGTTGATCTGCTCCCACCAGTCCGCCAGCGCCTGCTTGTCGTTGTCAAAGCCGCATTCGCGGAGCACTTCCAGCATCTGTTCCAGCACGGTTTCCACCGAGCCGACGATGGGCACGTGGGCCTGTACCGTCTTGGAGATGGAGGTGGGGTCGATGTCGATGTGGACTATGGTGGCGTTGGGGCAGAACTTGGCCACGTTGTTGGTCACGCGGTCATCGAAGCGGGCACCCACGGCGAAGATGAGATCCGCGTTGTGCATGCTCTTGTTCGCTTCGAAGGTGCCGTGCATGCCGAGCATGCCGATGAACTGCGGATGGGTACCGGAGAAGGCGCCCAGCCCCATGAGCGTGGTGGTCACCGGCAGGTTCAGCAGCTCCGCCAGCTTGGTCACCAGGTGATCCGCATTGGCGTTGATGGCGCCGCCACCCACGTACATGACCGGGCGGCTCGCCTCGGTCAGCAGCTTGGCAGCCCGCTTGATCTGGCCCTTGTGTCCCGCCTTGGTCGGATTGTAGGAGCGCAAGGAAACCGACTCGGGATACTGATAGGGGAACTTCTCTTTCGGATTCTGCACGTCTTTGGGCAGATCCACCACCACGGGCCCCGGGCGGCCACTGGCGGCAATGTAATAGGCCTTCTTGATGGCCTCGGGAATGTCGCTGGCTTTCTTGCACAGGAAGCTGTGCTTCACCACCGGGCGGGAGATGCCGATCATGTCGGTCTCCTGGAACGCATCCTCCCCGATCATGCTGGTCGGCACCTGGCCGGACAGGATCACCAGGGGAATGGAATCCATGTAGGCGGTGGCGATCCCCGTGATGCAGTTGGTGGCGCCGGGACCCGAGGTCACCAGCACAGTGCCCACCTTGCCGGTGGAGCGGGCGTAACCGTCCGCCATGTGCACTGCGGCCTGCTCGTGCCGCACCAGGACATGCTCCATCTTGCCGTTTTCGAAGAGAGCGTCATAGATGTCGAGCACTGAGCCACCAGGGTAGCCGAAAACGTGTTCCACTCCCTGATCTTCCAGCGCTCTAACCACCATCTGGGCGCCTGATAACATCTCCATGATAAAGCCCTCCAGGCTTTGCTCCGTTAAGCGAAAGCTATCGACAGTCCGCTGCTTCCCGGCAGCGCCGATCCGAGTCTTGTTGTTGTCTGCAGGCAGATCAGGCGAGTTCGGAGCCGTCGATAGTAGAAAAATAGGGGTTTTCCATCATTCACCCGAAAAGCGGGTGAAAAACCAACTTAACCCGCCCGTGAACGCTTGTCCACGGCTTTGTCTGGCCATAACAGTCATAAATTTCAAACAGCTATTAACATTCAGTGACTTGGCCACCAGACGGGCAACAAAGAGGGGCCCTGGGGGGAACAACCAGCGGATCATGCTGCCCGCGTCGGTCAGGAACAAAATAAACGGCCCACCCCGAGGGGGTGGGCCGTCAAAAACTGGCTGGTTTCACTGCTCGTCTTCGGGTTCTGCCAGCCAGATCTGCTGATCCGGATCCGTCTCTTCGCAGACCGAGATGCTGACACCCATGTCGAGCAGCTCATGCAGGGTGAGATTGTCTGCCAGAGTCATGGTGTCGCCGTTTTCATTGGTAAAGCGCATGGTATCCGTCCTCTCCGTGGTGGGATCGACTCAGTTTAGTCAAAGGCGCTGAGTTGGGATAACCAGGGACGCTCCTGGCCGGTACGGCTGGCAAGCTCCCCCAGGCTGTCACACACCTCCTCCGGAAAGAGAGTCCTGCCCCAGAGGCGGCGGGAGAGCGCCCCCACCTCCTCCCCGGCCCCGGCCAACAACCAGTCGGCCAGCTCTCCTGCCACATCGGGATAGCGTACCCTGCCAGGAGAAGGGGCCTCCAGCCAGCTTCGCACCGCATTGGCATCCAGGCTGTCCATCAACTGGGCCAGCCCCATCAGCTCCAGGGTCCTGCCGTTGGTCAACTGCTCGAACTGGCCACCCAGGGGTTTGACCAGCAGCTTCTTGCCAAGGGAGAGCGCCTCGGAGGCAAGCTCGAATCCCGCATTGCTGATGACCCCGCGACAACCGGCCAGCGCCAGCTTGAACCCCTCTCTGGCCTGAGGTTCAAAGCGGATGTTGCGCCACTCGCTACGCTTGCGCACCTCGGGATGGAAGCAGATGAACGACTGCGTGCTGAAACGCGACAACAGGGCCGCGATCGTCTCTGTCTGCTCGAATGGCAGATAGACCAGGATCTGCTGGTTGTCCGGCACCGGCTCGAGGGGATCGACGATGGGAGGCAACAGGGGCTGGCCGAAATGGAACCAGTGCAGCCCCAGAGACTGGCGTACCGGCGCAAAATGGCGCATCAGCTGGCGGTTGAAGCCGCTCTCCCCCCAGCGCGGGATCGGCCAGTCGAAGCTCGCCTGATGGCTGATGGTGAGGCTGGGTTTGCCCCAGCGGCGAGCAGCATGGGCACTGAGCGGCTCGAAGTCGCTGATGACCAGATCGTACTCGCGACAATCGAGGGCACGCAGATCTTGCCAGAAACGCAGGGGAGAGAGTCCCTTGAGGGTGCGCCAGCCCGAGATGCGCCCCTGATGGCTGGCGAAAGTGATACCGGGGAAGGTGCGATAATCCCCGAACTCCCCCATCTCGAAGTAGCCGTCGGCGGCGCGCCCGCTGAACAGATAGTCCACCGCCACGCCCCTGCTCTTCAATGCGCGCGCCAGGGTCCGGCTACGACTGATATGACCGTTTCCGGTCCCCTGAACGCCGAACAGTATCCTCATCCCTGGCTCCAACCCAGCGCCCAGAGGGCGCAACCACCGCCAAGCAGCGCCCCGGCCACAAGATCACTCAGATAATGCACCCCGAGCAGCAGGCGGGACGCCCCCACCAGCGCGGCCCAGACAAACAGCAGCGGTGCCCAGAGTGGGAAACTGGCGGCCACTACGGTCGCCATCAGAAAGGCGGCCGCAGTATGGCCAGAGGGCAGGCTGTAACGATCCGACGGGGTGATGAAGACAGGCAACCCTGCCGGGCGCTGGCGTTTGAGGGCATTCTTGAGCAGCAGGTAGAGCGGCAACTCGAGGGCAAACGCCCAGAGCGCCACCCTGACCGCCTCCTGCCCGGCGCTCCCCTGCCACCAGAGCAGGCAGGCCGCCACGGCATAGAGGGGGCCGTCACCGGTACGGGAGACAAGCCGGCTTATCCTGGCCTGCGGCTGATTGTAGGGGTGGAGCAGGCAGACACGGCACACCCGCAGGTCCCATTGCTGGATCTTGTTCATCACGGCCCTCCCTTGCATCCTGAGTGCAGACTAGGAGGGCGGCATGACACTTCGTTGACGCCCAGATAACAGATTGATGAAAAAAAGGGCCCAGGGGCCCTTTTTCATCCGTCATCCCGAAAAAGTCAGTTCAGGGCACCGCGCAGGCCGTTTTCCATCAGGCGGCAGTTGTGGGCCGCGAGGCGGCTCATGAAGTGCTCGTCCACCGTCAGACCAAACACCTGTTCGTAGAGATCCTTCATCACGAAAGGCTGCCACATCATGCTGAGGAAGGAGATCTTCAGCATCTCGGGGTCCAGGTTGTCCGCCAGCTGGCCGTTGGAGCGCATGGATTCGAGCAGGGCATCGAACTGGGGAAGTTGGCGATCCAGCAGGCGGCTCAGCACAAAATCACGCCCCGGGCTCTTTTCAGTGGACAATGCGCTGGAGATGGCGGAGGTCAGCTCGCTGTTGGGCGCCATCACCTGATAGTAGGTGTTGAGCAGATCGGTCAGGCTGCGGTTGCTGCTCTCGTCGTGCCAGGCTTGCTCGAGGGGCTCGGCCACATCCCCCAGCACCGCCTTGTAGAGGCCTTCCTTGCTGCCGAAGTAGTAGTGGATCATCGCCAGATTGGAGCCTGCCAGCTCGGCAATCTCGCGGGTCGTCACCTTGCTGTAGGGGGTGTTGAGAAAACGTTCGCGTGCGGCGGCAAGCAGCTTGTCACGAATGTCGGAACGTCCGACTGGACGGCCAGGTCTGCGTTTTTCCATGGAATACCTCAGATAATTCAGCAAGGGCTGATAAGTCGATCTGATTGTGCGGGTGATCGAGTACAGCAGGAATGACCAGATAATCAGGCATGAACCGAATATGGGACAAGAGAATTTGCACTCCTTTACAATCCGATTAAATAACCCAGTGAATTGAACCTGTCCGTTCAGGTTGACACAGCATAAAAATCTCGATATTGGTAGTAGCGTTATCGACTGGAAGGATTGAGTCATCATGCGTATTGCCGCCCCGCTACTACTGCTCTCCCTAATCGCGACTCCTCGCGCGGGATCCTTGTAGCCGGGCTAAGGCATAGCCGGAATTTACAGAAACCCGTGCACCCCGCACGGGTTTTTTTATGCCATGCAGGATGCACGCACCGAACTTAGGAAGAGGGAAGTCACATGTCAGATCGAGTCATCATATTCGATACCACCTTGCGTGATGGCGAGCAGGCGCTGTCGGCCAGCTTGACGGTCAAGGAGAAGCTGCAGATTGCCCAGGCGCTGGAACGGCTCGGTGTCGACATCATGGAAGTGGGTTTCCCCGTCTCCTCCCCCGGCGATTTTCAATCGGTGCAGACCATCGCCCGCCACATCAAGAACAGCCGGGTCTGCGCCCTGGCTCGCGCCCTGCAAAAAGACATCGACGCCGCCGGCGAGGCCTTGAAAGTGGCCGAGGCGTTTCGCATCCACACCTTTATCTCCACCTCGTCCATCCACGTGGAGAGCAAGCTGAAGAAGAGCTTCGAAGACGTGCTGGAGATGGGGGTCGGCGCCATCAAGCACGCCCTGCGCTACACCGACGACGTGGAGTTCTCCTGCGAGGATGCGGGTCGTACACCGATCGACAACCTCTGCCGCATGGTGGAGGCCGCCATCAAGGCCGGCGCCCGCACCATCAACATTCCGGACACCGTCGGCTACACGGTGCCGACCGAATTTTCCGGCATCATCCACACCCTGTTCAACCGGGTGCCGAACATCGACAAGGCCATCATCTCGGTGCACTGCCACGACGATCTGGGCCTCTCGGTGGCGAACTCCATCGGCGCCGTGCAGATGGGGGCCCGCCAGATCGAGTGCACCATCAACGGCATCGGCGAGCGGGCGGGCAACTGCTCCCTGGAAGAGGTGGCGATGATCCTGAAAACCCGCGCCGACCTGCTCGGGGTGCACACCAACATCCGCCACCACGAGATCCACCGCACCAGCACCCTCGTCAGCCAGCTCTGCAACATGCCGGTGCAGCCCAACAAGGCGATCGTCGGGGCCAACGCCTTCTCCCACAGCTCCGGCATCCATCAGGATGGGGTGCTCAAGGCAAAGAACACCTACGAAATCATCACCCCAGAGAGCATCGGCCTCACCCAGAACAACCTCAACATGACCTCCCGCTCCGGTCGCCACGTGATCAAGCACCGCATGGAGTCCATGGGCTACGCCGAGAGCAGCTACGACCTCGACGATCTCTACGCCAAGTTCCTGGTCCTGGCGGACAAGAAGGGGCAGGTATTCGACTACGACCTGGAGGCCCTCGCCTTCTTCAGCCAGATCCACGAGGAGCCGGAGCACTTCAAGCTGGAGTACCTCGGGGTGCAGAGCGGCAGCTCGGTGCTGGCCACCGCCTCGGTGAAACTGAAGGTAGGCCAGGATCTGGTGTGCGAGGCAGCCACCGGCAACGGCCCGGTGGATGCGGTCTACCAGTGCATCAACCGCATCACCGGCTACGAGATCCGCATCGACAAATACGAACTCAAGGGCAAGGGCGAGGGCAAGAACGCCCTCGGCCAGGTGGACATAGTCGCCGAGTACAAGGGGCGCAAGTTCCACGGCATGGGGCTGGCCACCGACATCATCGAATCCTCGGCCCAGGCCCTGGTCCACGTGATCAACAGCATCTGGCGCGCGGATCAGGTGGCCGAGCAGATGGAGCGCAACCACACCATCAGATCGGAAACCGTCTGAGCCCGCCGCCGGACGAGATGACAGCACAACATCGGGGGCAAGGGTCAGGGCGAAGGCCCGGACCTACCTCCCGGATAAAACGGAATAACACTATCAAGACGGAGAGAGTATGAGCAGTTATCGGATCGCGGTATTGCCGGGTGACGGCATTGGCCCGGAAGTGATGGCAGAGGCCATCAAGGTGCTGGAGAAGGTGCAGGCCAAGTTCGGCTTCAATCTCGACTATGACCGTCACGACGTGGGTGGCATCGCCATCGACAATCACGGCACACCGCTGCCCCAGAGCACGATCAAAGGCTGCGAAGCGGCCGATGCGGTGCTGTTCGGATCGGTGGGCGGCCCCAAGTGGGAACACCTGCCGCCCAACGATCAGCCGGAGCGCGGCGCCCTGCTGCCCCTGCGCGCCCACTTCAAACTGTTCTGCAACCTGCGCCCGGCCCGCATCTACACCGGTCTGGAGCAGTTCTCCCCCCTGCGTGCCGACATCTCGGATCGCGGCTTCGACATCGCCTGCGTGCGCGAGCTGACCGGCGGCATCTACTTCGGCCAGCCCAAGGGGCGCGAGGGTGAAGGCGCCACCGAGAAAGCCTTCGACACCGAGGTGTACCACCGCTTCGAGATCGAGCGCATCGCCAAGATAGCGTTCGAGTCGGCCCGGGTGCGCAAGGCCAGGGTCACCTCCATCGACAAGGCCAACGTGCTCGCCTCCTCCATCCTGTGGCGCGAGGTGGTAAACGAGGTCGCCAAGGGTTATCCCGACGTCGAACTGAACCATATGTATATCGACAACGCCACCATGCAGCTCATCAAGGATCCGTCCCAGTTCGACGTGCTGCTCTGCTCCAACCTGTTCGGTGACATCCTCTCCGACGAGTGCGCCATGATCACCGGCTCCATGGGCCTGCTCCCCTCCGCCAGCCTCAACGAATCCGGCTTCGGCCTGTTCGAGCCGGCCGGCGGCTCCGCCCCGGACATCGCCGGCAAGGGGATCGCAAACCCCATCGCCCAGATCCTCTCCGCCGCCCTGATGCTGCGCTACAGCCTCGGCCAGGAAGCCGCCGCCCAGGCCATCGAGCAGGCCGTGGCCCAGACGCTGGCAGAAGGCTATTTCACCGCCGACCTGCACCAGGCAAGCGCCAAGCACCCGGTACAGAGCACCGCCGACATGGGCAGCCAGATCGCCGCACGCATCTGACGCCACCAGATAACAAGGAAGAGAGCAATGTCCAAGACCCTCTATCAGAAAGTGTTCGACGCCCACGTGGTGCGGGAAGTGGAAGGGGAAACCCCTCTCATCTACATCGACCGTCACCTGGTGCATGAAGTGACCAGCCCCCAGGCATTCGACGGCCTGCGCGCCATGAACCGCCAGCTGCGTCGCCCGGATCTGACCTGGGCCACCATGGATCACAACGTCTCCACCACCACCAAGGACATCGCCGCCTCCGGTGAGATGGCCCGCATCCAGATGGAGACACTCGCCGCCAACTGCAAGGCGTTCGGGGTTCGTCTCTATGACTTGAACCACAAATATCAGGGCATCGTCCACGTGATGGGCCCCGAGCTCGGCATCACATTGCCCGGCACCACCATCGTCTGCGGTGACTCACACACCGCCACCCACGGCGCCTTCGGCTCGCTCGCATTCGGTATCGGCACCTCCGAGGTGGAACACGTGATGGCCACCCAGACCCTGAAACAGGGCCGCGCCAGGACCATGCGTATCTCTGTCAACGGCAAGCTGGCCGCAGGCATCAGCGCCAAAGACGTGGTGCTCGCCATCATCGGCAAGGTGGGTCACGCAGGCGGGACCGGCTACGTGGTGGAGTTCGCCGGTGAAGCCATCGAGGGGCTCACCATGGAAGGGCGCATGACGGTGTGCAACATGGCCATCGAGCTCGGCGCCAAAGCGGGCATGATTGCCCCCGACCAGACCACCATCGACTACATCCGTGGCAAGGAGTTCGCTCCCAAGGGGGAGGCGCTGGAACAGGCCATCGCCTACTGGCTGACCCTCAAGAGCGACGAAGGTGCCCACTTCGACGCCGAAGTGGTGCTCGACGCCGCCGACATCGCCCCGCAAGTGACCTGGGGCACCAACCCGGGCCAGGTGATTGCCGTCAATGAGCCCATCCCTGCACCGGAATCCTTCGCCGATCCGGTGGAGCAGCAGTCCGCCCGCAAGGCCCTCGCCTACATGGACCTGCAACCGGGCCAGAAGCTCTCCGACGTGGCCATCGACAAGGTGTTCATCGGTTCGTGCACCAACAGCCGCATCGAGGATCTGCGCGCTGCTGCCGCCATCGCCCGCGGTCGCAAGGTCGCCGCCGGGGTACAGGCCCTGGTGGTGCCGGGCTCCGAGCAGGTGAAGGCCCAGGCCGAGGCCGAGGGGCTGGACAAGATCTTCATCGAGGCAGGCTTTGAGTGGCGTTTGCCCGGCTGCTCCATGTGTCTGGCCATGAACAACGACCGGCTGCAACCGGGGGAGCGCTGCGCCTCCACCAGCAACCGCAACTTCGAGGGGCGTCAGGGTCGTGCCGGTCGCACCCACCTGGTGAGCCCGGCCATGGCCGCCGCCGCCGCCGTCACCGGCCACTTCGCCGACATTCGCGCGCTGTAACGACAAGGAGAACATGATGACAGGTTTCAAACAGCATAAAGGGATCGTCGTTCCCCTCGACAGCGCCAACGTCGACACCGACGCCATCATTCCCAAGCAGTTCCTGCAGAAGGTGAACCGCATCGGCTTTGGCAAGCACCTGTTCCACGACTGGCGCTTCCTGGACGATGCAGGGGAACAGCCCAACCCGGAGTTCGTACTGAACAAACCGCAATTCGCTGGTGCCAGCATCCTGCTGGCCCGCGAGAACTTCGGCTGCGGCTCGAGTCGTGAGCACGCCCCCTGGGCGCTGGCGGACTACGGCTTCAAGACCATGATCGCCCCGAGCTTTGCCGACATCTTCTACGGCAACGCCATCAACAACGGCATGGTGCCGGTTCGTCTGAAAGAGGAGGAGGTCGACGCCCTGTTCCAGCTGGTCGCCGCCCAGCCGGGTATCGAGATCGAAGTGGATCTGGAGGCCAACCAGGTGCGTGCAGGCAGCCTCACGTTCAGCTTCGAAATCGACGAGTTCCGTCGCTACTGTCTGCTCAACGGGCTGGATGCCATCGGTCTGACCCTGCAGCACGAGGCCGCCATCAGCGCCTTCGAGGCGAAGCAGCCAAGCTGGATTTGACGAGCCTGCGACAAGAAAACGAGTAGAATCAACAGGGAGCCGAGGCTCCCTGTTTTATTGTCGGGTCGCGGTACAAAACCCGCCACCTCTGCATGTCCGACAGGAGACACCTATGTCCGCAAGGGGCGCCCTTTCATTGCTCTGCCTGCTGCTCAGCCTCCCGGCCCTGGGCGGGCAGACCTCTTTCACCAACAGTGGCGGCCAGCTCAACGTTGGCTGGCAGGACAAGGAGGGCAAGGCGCAGCAGCTCAGCTACCGGCTGGAGGCGGGCAAGCTGCCCCCTCTCATCGCTTACCGTCCGGCCAGGATGCAGGAAGACGTACTGCAAAGCCTGCTGCAACAGGCCCCCCTGGCGTTCCCCGAGGTGCAGTTCTCCCTCGTTCGCCCCGCCATGAGCCTCAGCATCAAGAGCCGCAACGCCGACAAGGCGCGGGAAGCCTCCCAATGGGTCAAGCCCGAGCAGGCCAAACTGGAGGCCGCCTGGCTCACGCAGCACTACTTCCAGCCCTTCACTGCCCCCGACGGCGCTCCCGCCATCAAGCAGGATCATGTGCGCATCGCCCTGGAGAGCCGGGACGAACTGGCCCCGTTGATGGAGCAGCTCAAGCAGGAAGGGGCCACCGAGACCGAGGCGCGCCAAAAGACGGTGGCCCACATGCTCGACTTCATCCAGGCCATCCCTTATCAACTGCTCGACAGCCAGTCGGGCCGCTCTGGCAAGGGATTTCTGAGCCCGCGCCAGGTGCTGGAGCAGAACCGGGGGGATTGCGACAGCAAGGTGACCCTGATGGCCGCCCTGCTGGCCCAGGGGTATCCCGATCTCAAGCAGGCCATGGTGTTCGTGCCGGGACACGCCCTGCTGGGGGTGGCCCTGCCAGCCAAACCGGGGGACGCCACCTTGAGCCGGGCGGGGGAGACCTACCTCCTGATGGAGCCGACCGGCCCGGCCCAGCTGCCCATGGGCCAGCTCGCGCCCACCAGCAAGACGCTGGTCGACAGCGGCCAGTTGAGCGTGCAGCCGGTGCAGGATGAGGGGAAATGAGACAGGCCAGCCCATGGCTGGCCTGTCTCGAGGAGGACGGGCGCCCGGGTCTCAGGTGAGGGAGAGAAACTCCAGCGCCAGCAGGAGACCGTCTTCTTCCTCCAGCACCCGCACGATGCGAGCCTGGGCCTCGAAGGGAGGCAGAAGATTGCTGCTGGTCGCCAGGCTCACCCGGATGGGCTGGGCCAGATCGAACGCGTGCTTGTTCACCTCGACGCCCATGCCGTTGGCGCTGAGATCCCGGCAGACCCCCTCCAGCACCTGCTGATGCTGGAACAGGGTGACGGGGGCATTGATGACCATGCGCTGGAAGGCACGTCTTTCCTTGGTGCTGGTGATCACTGGGGACTTCCTCCTTGGTGGTGGCTCGCACGATGCGGCCCGTGAAACATAGTGCTGGCCTCCCCCCAGGAACGCCAATACAATGCGATGCGTTGCTCAAACGGGGTGCGGTTTACCGCTGAGATTATACCCGTGAACCTGATCCAGATAATGCTGGCGGAGGAATTTGAGGCATGGCGCGCGTTTTTTGTGCCCTCATCCGCCGGCGCTCACCACACGCGAGGTGCCATTGATGAGCACCCCGACATCCACAGGAGTGCCATTGATGAAGACCCTGCTGCTGATCGCCACCAGCCTGCTCTCTGCCCAGGCGTTTGCCGCCGACACCCTCACCGTCTACACCTACGGCTCCTTCGCCGCCGAATGGGGGCCGGGCCCCAAAATCAAGCAGGCCTTCGAGAAGGAGTGCGGCTGCACCCTCAATCTGGTGCCCCTCGAGGATGGCGTCGCCATCCTCAACCGGCTGCGGCTGGAAGGCCAGCACAGCAAGGCCGACATGGTGCTGGGGCTGGACGATGCCCTCATCAGCGAGGCCAAGCAGAGCGGCCTGTTCGCCCCCCATTCCACCAGGCTCGATGGTCTCAAGGTACCGGGTGGCTGGCAAGACGACACCTTTGTCCCCTATGACTACGGCTACTTCGCCTTCGTCTATGACAGCAACAAGCTCAAGCAGCCCCCCAAGAGCCTGAAGGAGCTGGTGGCACGTCCCGATATCAAGGTGATCTATCAGGATCCCCGCACCTCCACCCCTGGTCAGGGGCTGATGCTCTGGATGAAGTCGGTCTACGGGGATGAGGCACCGACCGCCTGGGCGCAACTGGCCAAAAAGACGGTCACCGTCACCAAGGGGTGGTCAGAGGCCTACGGCATGTTCCTCGACGGCGAGGCGGACATGGTGCTCTCCTACACCACCTCCCCCGCCTATCACCTGATCACCGAGAGCAAACCCCAGTACCGGGCGGCCGCGTTCGAGGAGGGTCACTACCGCCAGGTGGAAGTAGCGGCCAAGCTCAAGGGCGCCACACAGGGCAAACTGGCTGACCAGTTCCTGCAATTCATGGTGAGCCCCGCCTTCCAGAACGAGATCCCCGGCGGCAACTGGATGTATCCGGTGACAGACGTGGCGCTGCCCAAGGGGTTCGAACAAATGATCACCGTAGCGAAGCCACTCACCTTCAGCTCTGACGAGGTGGCCGCCAACCGCAAGGGGTGGATCCGCGAATGGCTGCAAGCCGTCACCCAGTGAGTTCAGGTCGTCGTTCCCTCTGGTGGCTGCCCGGCAGTGCAGCCACCCTGGTCATCCTGCTGCTCTCCATTGGGCCGCTGGTCGCCCTGTTGTGGCAGGCGGGGGCCCTCTCCCCCCGCGCCCTGCTAGGCGATCCCTACCTGCGCCACGTGCTGGGTTTCAGCCTCTGGCAGGCACTGCTCTCCACCCTGCTGAGCCTGGGGCTTGCCATCCCGGTGGCCAGAGCCCTGGCGCGACGCCGTTTCACCGGACGCCGCCTGCTGCTCAAGCTGTTCGGCCTCTCCCTGGTGCTGCCAGTCATCATCGCCATCTTCGGCATGGTGGCGGTGCACGGTCGCCAGGGCTGGCTGCCGCAACTGCTGCACGGCCTGGGCCTGGATCCCGGCAACTACCTCTATGGCCTGTTCGGCATCCTGCTGGCCCATGTCTTCTTCAACATGCCGCTGGCCGCCCGCCTCATTCTGCAGAGCATAGAGAGCATCCCCGAGTCCTCCTGGCGCCTCGCCAGCCAGCTCGGCATGCGCTCCTCCCACATCTTCCGGCTGCTGGAGTGGCCGCTCATCCGCGGCATCTTGCCGGGGCTCGCCAGCCTCATTTTCATGCTCTGCTTCACCAGCTTCACCACAGTGCTGGCGCTCGGGGGCGGCCCCAAGTCCACCACACTGGAGGTGGCCGTCTACCAGGCGCTGCGCTTTGACTTCGATCTCGCCACCGCTGGCGGGCTCGCCCTGGTGCAACTGCTGCTGACCCTGGCCCTGCTCCTGCTGCAACACAAGCTGCAGACCACCCCGGCCAGTCGCCTCACCAGCCGTCGCCCCTGCCTGCGTCCCGACAGACACCAGAAGGGCAGCGCTCTGGTGGATGGGCTGGCCCTGACCATGGGGCTCGCCATCTTCCTGCCGCCCCTGCTGGCCATCGTGGTCGCCGGGTTCAACCCCGGTCTGCTGGCGGCGCTCGGCTCACCCCGGCTGTGGCAGGCAGGGGGGCAGTCTCTGGGCATAGCCCTGGCGGCGGGCTCTCTGGCCACTTTGCTCGGCGCCGGGCTGCTGCTCACCAGCCGGCATCTGAGGGTGCGGGATCGCAAACGGCGGGCCGCCGCCCTGTGGGAGGCCAGCGGCTCCATGATCCTGATGATCCCGGCGGTGGTGCTCTCCACCGGCCTCTTCATCCTGTTCATGCCTTTCACCGACGTCTTTGCCCTGGGCCCCTGGCTGGTGGTGCTGGTCAACGCCCTGATGGCGCTGCCCTATG
Source organism: Aeromonas sp. LsrichE-8G (assembly GCF_022869435.1). Lineage (NCBI taxonomy): Bacteria > Pseudomonadati > Pseudomonadota > Gammaproteobacteria > Aeromonadales > Aeromonadaceae > Aeromonas > Aeromonas sp. LsrichE-8G. The sequence continues at coordinate 7,770 of NZ_JALIHH010000246.1, read as the reverse complement.
TGCTGCGCACCCTCTCGGCCCCCATGCAACTGGTGGTGCGCCAGTACGATCGGCTGGCGGACAGCCTGGGGGTGCGCGGCCTGCATCGCCTGCGCCTGGTGGAGTGGCCCCTGCTGCGCCGTCCGCTGGCCCTGGCCATGGCGCTCTCGATGATATTGTCCCTCGGGGATCTCGGGGCCATCGCCATGTTCGGCAGCCAGACCCTCACTACCCTGCCCTGGCTGCTCTATCAACAGCTCGGCAGCTACCGGCTGACCGAGGCGGCCGCCACCGCCCTGCTGCTGCTCACCCTCTGCTTCTCCCTGTTCTGGCTGGTGGAGCGGGGACTGGGAGGCAGACATGTGGATCACTGATCCCCGGCGGCATTGCCGCCTCCCTGCCCCCAGGATCCGCCCGGGCACGCCCCTTGGGCGCCACTTGGAGCAGTCACTCACGCTGCTTTTCATCAATTTTTCTTACTTGTTGTTCTATAAAACGACATTCAGGAGCCAAACATGCTGGTAATTGAGGAACTGGTCACCAGTTATCCCGACTGGCAGGTGACCTTCAGTGCGACCTTGCCCAAGGGGGAGATCACCGCCCTCATCGGTCCGAGCGGCGCCGGCAAGTCCACCCTGCTCGGCATGATCGCGGGCTTCGTGCCGGTGGAGTCGGGCACCCTCACCTTCGACGGCCAGGATCTGCTGTCACTGGGCCCCGCCGAGCGCCCGGTCACCACCCTGTTCCAGGATCACAACCTCTTCCTGCACCTGTCGGTGTTCGACAACATCGCCATCGGCCTGCATCCCGGCCTGCGCTTGAATCCGGCCCAGAAAAGGCAGGTGCAGGAGGCCGCTGACAAGGTGGGCCTGGGGGAGATGCTGACGCGCCTGCCGGAGCAGCTCTCCGGCGGCCAGCAGCAGCGGGTGGGGCTGGCCCGCGCCCTGGTGCGGGGCAGGCCGCTGCTGCTGCTGGACGAGCCCTTCTCGGCCCTCGATCCGGCCCTGCGCCGGGAGATGCTGGCGGAGGTCGCCCGCCTCGCCTGCGAGCAGGGCATCACCGTGCTGATGGTCTCTCACAACCCCGAGGATGCCCAGCTCATCGCCGATCAGGTGCTCTTCATCGACGCGGGACGCATCGCCTTGCAGGGCAAGCCGGATATCCTGCACAGCAGCGATCACCCCGGGCTGCTGCGCTACCTGGGCCGCGCTCTGGCGCCACAGTGAAGGGCTGACAAGCAGATGGTCTCTCCCTGTCGTTCCCAGGACGATGCCCAGCTCATCGCCGATCAGGTGCTCTTCATCGACGCGGGACGCATCGCCTTGCAGGGCAAGCCGGATATCCTGCACAGCAGCGATCACCCGGGGCTGCTGCGCTACCTGGGCCGACCGAGAGAGGCATGAGATAGGCGGGATCAAAAAAGGGGAAGCCGTCCGGCTTCCCCTTTCTCATGCAGAGATCCCGTCAAATCAGAGATTTTCCTCGGCGAACGAAGCCAGCCGGCTGCGCACCACCCCGTTCAGGAAGATGTTGGCACTGCCGTCGAAGTCCTTGAACCGCTCGACGATGTAGGTCAGACCCGAGGTCACCGGGCTCAGGTAGTTGGAGTCTATTTGAGCCAGGTTGCCGGAGCAGACGATCTTGGTCCCCTCCCCGCAGCGGGTGATGATGGTCTTGATCTGGGACGCGGTCAGGTTCTGGCACTCATCCAGCAGCACGAAGGTGTTCTGGATGCTGCGCCCGCGCATGAAGTTGACCGATTTGAACTGGATGTTGGCCTTCTCCATGATGTAGCTGAGGGACCCGCTCATGTTCTCGTCCTGCTTGTGCAGCACCTCCAGAGTATCGGTGACCGCCGCCAGCCAGGGCATCATCTTCTCTTCTTCGGTGCCGGGCAGGAAGCCGATGCTCTCGGCGATTTCCGGGGTATTGCGGGTGACGATCACCTTCTCGTAGATCCCCTTCTCGATCACCAGCTCCAGCGCCGCCGCCATGGCGAGCAGGGTCTTGCCGCAGCCCGCCGGGCCGGTCAGGATCACCAGGTCGATGTGCGGATCCAGCAGGGCATCCAGCGCCATGCCTTGATAGACGTTCTTGGGATGCACCCCCCAGGCCTTGCGGGACATCAGCCGCTCGCGGCCGAGATCTTTCAGGCGGATCTTGTTGCCATCGTGGCTCAGCACCCGCGCGGCAAAGAAGTTCTCCTCGTCCAGCAGGTACTGGTTGACGTGGACTCCCTCCAGCAGGTTGGCATCGATAACGTGGACCGTATCGCGGCCATGGGTTTCGCTGTCGCACTCGCCGACCCGCTCCCAGAAGCTGCCGGGCACCACCTGGAAGCCCTTGGCGAGCAGGCGGATGTCGTCGATGAGCTGGTCGCTGCGGTAATCCTCCACATGGGCAAGACCTGCTCCCTTGGCCTTGAGGCGCATGTTGATGTCTTTGGTGACCAGCACCACCTGACGCTTCATCTCGTGCTTTTGCAGGTAGAGGGCGGCGTTGATGATGCGGTTGTCCGCCTCCTTGTCGGTGAACACCTCGGCATCCTGGGGCAGATGGTGATCGCTGAAGATGGAGATACGGCCGCTCGCCTCGCCGGCCAGCGCCACTCCTTGCACTATCTGCTCCGGAGTCGCATCGCGGAACACATCTTCCAGGGCACGGATGGCGATGCGGGCATCACGGCTGACGTCCTTCTGGCGATCCTTGATGTTGTCGAGCTCTTCGAGCACCGTCATGGGGATGAGCACGTCGTGCTCTTTGAAGGAGTAGATGGCGAGGGGTTCGTGAAGCAGAACGTTGGTATCCAGGATAAACAGCTTTCGGTCCGTGTTGTCCATAAGCATCCTCCTTGGCACTGAAGGTGCCACGTGTGTGAATCTCAGATGTCATTGAAACCACACGGCCGTGACAGTTTTATTACCCCCAACGCTACGCCCGAATTTACCGGTGCGCAACAAATCGCTGCCATCATGGGCGTCGTTCGAACATAAAATCAGCAACAAAAAGGCCAGCATGTCGCCGGCCTTTGGTGGCAATCAGCACCTCAACCGCACTTGGAATCCCCGCAGTTGAGACAGGTCATGCAGCCATCTTTTTGCACCAGCGCCTTGGTGTGGCACTTGTAGCAGAGCGCGGCACTGGGTGGGAAACCGCTGCCCGCCGGCTGCTCTTCTGCCTGTTGCTGTGCCTGCAATTGCGCCTGCTTCTCGGCCAGGAACGCCTGCTGGTGCTCGTCCAGCCCGGGCACCTTGAGCATGCCGATCTCGGTGAGATGGGTTTCGATCACGTTGCCAATTTCGGCGATGAGAGAGGGCACGTACTTGCCCTTGTTCCAGTACCCCCCCTTGGGATCGAACACGGAGCGCAACTCCTCCACCAGAAAGGTGACGTCCCCTCCCTTGCGAAACACCGCCGAGATGATGCGGGTCAGCGCCACTATCCACTGATAGTGCTCCAGGCTCTTGGAGTTGATGAAGATCTCGAACGGGCGCCGGGTCTCGTGCACCGTGCCCTCGTTGAGAATGATGTCGTTGATGGTGATGAACAGCGAGTGCTCGGAGACATGCTCCGGCGTTTTCAGCTTGTAGGTGGTGCCCATCAACCGCTCCGGGCGCAACACGGTTTCATGCATGTGCACCACGTCATCCTGGGGCGTCGGCGCATCTTGCGGCTCATCCCGGGTTTTTACCTTGTAGGCGACGATTTTTCTGTCGATTTTCTTGACCATGTCTCGTCCTCAGAACTTGCCGTAATAGCCTTCTTTCAAGGCGTCATAGAGGTTGGCGGCGGTGTGCAGCTCGCCATCGTATTCGATCTCCTCGTTCCCCTTCGCCGTGATGACGGTGCCATCTTCCAGGGTGAACTCGTAACTGGTGTTCTCCAGATCCTTCTCCTTCACCAGCACGCCCTGGAAGGCGGCCGGGTTGAAGCGGAAGGTGGTACAGCCCTTGAGGCCGGAGTCCGAGGCATAGAGGTAGATATCCTTGAACTGCTCGAACGGAAAATCGGTCGGCACGTTGGCGGTCTTGGAGATGGAGGAGTCGATCCAGCGCTGGGCCGCCGCCTGGATATCCACGTGCCCGGTCGGCGTGACGTCGTCCGCGGTGATGAAGTAATCCGGCAGGCGGCTACCCTCCTCCTCGGCATAGGGCATGGCGGCCGGGTTCACCAGCTCGCGATAGGCCAGCAGCTCGAAGGAGTAGACATCCACGCTCTCCTTGCTCTTCTTGCCCGGCTTGATGACATTGCGGCTGTAGTGGTGGGCAAAGCTCGGCTCGATGCCGTTACTGGCGTTGTTGGCGAGCGACAGGGAGATGGTACCGGTCGGCGCTATGCTGCTGTGATGGGTGAAGCGTCCACCCACCTCAGCCAGCTCGGCTACCAGAGCGGGATCCACCTCGGCCACCTGCTGCATGTAGCGGCTGTAGCGGGCATGCAACACCTTGCCCTTCACCTTGTCGCCGAGCTTGATGCCATCTGCCGCCATTTCGGGGCGCAGACGCAGCATCTTGCCGGTGACTTCGAACTCCTGCTCCATGATGGGGGCCGGCCCCTTCTCCTTCGCCAGACGCAGAGACTCCTGCCAGCCGGTCATCGCCAGCTCCTGGGAGACCAGTTCGGTGAAGGCGACGGAGGCCGCAGAGCCGTACTTGATGCGCAGCATGGTGAGGGTCGAGCCCAGCCCCAGGAAGCCCATGCCGTGGCGACGCTTGGCGGTGATCTCCTCGCGCTGCTTGGCCAGCGGCAGCTGGTTTATCTCCACCACGTTGTCGAGCATGCGGGTGAAGATGGCCACCACCTTGCGAAACGCGGGCCAGTCGAAGGCGGCCTGCTCGGTGAAGGGATCGCGCACGAAGGTGGTCAGGTTGACCGAGCCCAGCAGACAGGCCCCATAGGGCGGCAGAGGCTGTTCACCGCAGGGGTTGGTGGCACGGATCTCTTCGCAGAACCAGTTGTTGTTCATCTGGTTCACCTTGTCGATCAGGATAAAACCGGGCTCCGCATAGTCGTAGGTAGAGGTCATGATGACGTTCCACAGCTTGCGCGCGGGCAGGGTCTTGTAGACCTTGCAGGCCACCTGGCCCAGCTCGTTGATCACCACACCCTCCTTGTTGGGCCAGTCCGCCCAGACCACCCTCGCTGGGTCATCCAGCGCGATGCCATCCTGCTCCACCTCCTTGGCGGTGTAGGGGAAGATCAGTTGCCAGGGAGCATCCTCTTTCACCGCACTGACGAACTCTTCGGTGATGAGCAGGGAGAGGTTGAATTGACGCAGGCGACCATCCTCCCGCTTGGCCTGGATGAACTCGACGACATCGGGGTGACGGATATCCATGGTGCCCATCTGGGCGCCACGACGGCCACCGGCAGAGGAGACGGTAAAGCACATCTTGTCGTAGATATCCATGAAGGAGAGCGGCCCGGAGGTATAGGCCCCCGCTCCCGAGACGAAGGCTCCACGCGGTCGCAGGGTTGAAAAATCATAGCCGATGCCACAACCCGCCTTCAGGGTCAGCCCCGCCTCGTGCACCTTGCCGAGGATATCGTCCATCGAATCCTCAATGGTGCCGGAGACGGTGCAGTTGATCGTGGAGGTCGCCGGCTTGTGCTCAAACGCCCCGGCGTTGGAGGTGATACGGCCCGCTGGAATGGCACCATTGCGCAGGGCCCACAGGAAGGGTTCATACCAGGTGTCGGGTTCGCGCTCCTGCGCAGCCAGCGCGCGAGCGACACGCTGGTAGGTCTCGTCGATGGAACCGTCGATGGGGGCGCCATCCTTGCTCTTGAGACGATACTTGCTGTCCCAGATCTCGAGAGACGTCTCCTGCAGAGGGATCTGGCGGCTGGCGGTGACGCCCTCCAGTACCGGAATGGATTTAGCCATGGTCAATCAACCTCCTGTGAATGGGGCAATATCGTGACAAAAATACTACCAGTAGTAAGTTTAAGAACTTAAAACACAATATGTTGTGATTTATCTGTCGTAAGGGCGCCGATTCTATCCTAAAAAAATGCCCCGGCCAGCAGATTTCTGGGCCAGGGCATTTAACCGGTTCAATTTCCGAGAGATTTAAAGCGAGAGACTATCTCAGGGTTTCTTGACGTATACGCTCGGTGTCTCACCCGCCATATTCAGATAGAACTCATAGACGCCATCCGCCTCGGGCGAGAACTTCATGTCCTCATACTTGGAGCACGGATTGACCGGTACAGGCTCCCCGCCGAGCACGGCAACGCCATCGCTCGGGCTCTTGTAGCCGAAGTTGGTGCCACAACTCCAGCCGGAGTCGGCAAACTTGAACTTGTAAGGAGCCCACTCTTTCTTGAGCGTCCCTTTGGCCATGTAAAGCTTGTCGGCAACCTTGACGACCTTGCTTTCGTCGGTGGCCATCCAGTCGTTCATCTCACCACGCAGGTAGATGGACTTGCCGCCGAAGTCGCTGTTGTCCGCCGCCGCCTGCTCTGCACCACCATTGGATGCGCAACCGCCTAATACCAGGGTTCCCGCCGCCAGCATCATCGTTACTGTTCTTTTGAACATGTGTCCATTCCTCAAATTATTGTGATTCCTTGGTCCATCGATGTGGACCCGGGAATTAAACCAGAGCAGGCATGACAAGAAAGGTAGAAGCATCACATTCTGTGCTTTTTATATCCAGAACGCAGGCTTTCGAATAGATATTGAACAGAGACGGGCCACAAACACGTCGATATTGGCTGGGATGATGAATGCGAGTATCAGAAAACACGGCGGGAAACAGCACCATAGTGCCCGCTTGCACTCCAGTGAGTGCTGAATCA
>NZ_JALIHH010000246.1:667-977 GCF_022869435.1 Aeromonas sp. LsrichE-8G | reverse complement strand
AAGTCATCAATAACATTCATGCCGATCATGGTTTCCCATAGAGGAAAAAAGTGATCGGCCTGGGATGTTATTGGGCGATCGGCATGGATGTTATTGAGTGATCGGCATGAATGTTATTGAGCGATCGCCATGCGTGGGAATACGCACTGGCTTCTGCTCCGCCAGGCAGATTGTTGAGTCATCCCTGAACTGTCTATATGTGTGACCACGAATGAAGCGTGGATGCCATTCGGCGGAGATGGTCGTGTAGGGAGGTGAGGATAACCCGGCCAAGCCACCTGGCACTGAGGATGAGGGGTTGGGTAAATGT
>NZ_JALIHH010000246.1:227-657 GCF_022869435.1 Aeromonas sp. LsrichE-8G | reverse complement strand
AATTTAGTGGCGGAGCGGACGGGACTCGAACCCGCGACCCCCGGCGTGACAGGCCGGTATTCTAACCGACTGAACTACCGCTCCGCATTCGGTTAGCTTTCGCTAAATCTTTTGCTGCTTGTTTGTGAGGTGTCATCCTCGCAGCCGGTCATGTAATTCTTCACATCACCGTTTAATTGGATGCCTGGCAGTGTCCTACTCTCGCATGGCGAATGCCACACTACCATCGGCGCTACAGCGTTTCACTTCTGAGTTCGGCATGGGGTCAGGTGGTTCCACTGCGCTATTGCCGCCAGGCAAAATCTTCAATCTGAAAAAGCTGATTTAGTTATTCGTTCTCGGTATCTGCTACAAGTCTCTGAACACTTCTTGGGTGTTGTATGGTTAAGCCTCACGGGTAATTAGTATGGGTTAGCTCAACACGTCGCCG
>NZ_JALIHH010000246.1:0-217 GCF_022869435.1 Aeromonas sp. LsrichE-8G | reverse complement strand
CCACTGCGCTATTGCCGCCAGGCAAAATCTTCAATCTGAAAAAGCTGATTTAGTTATTCGTTCTCGGTATAGGGCTCGCTTCCCGCTTAGATGCTTTCAGCGGTTATCGATTCCGAACTTAGCTACCGGGCAGTGCTTTTTTTTTTGTATCGCTACGCTTACACACCCCACCTATCAACGTTGTGGTCTCCAACGGCCCTTTAGGACCCTCAAGGGG
>NZ_JALIHH010000003.1:0-10230 GCF_022869435.1 Aeromonas sp. LsrichE-8G | reverse complement strand
GCCGAGCCAGCATGTCGCCAGATGCCTCAACAACATCGTTCAGATCGTTTGCAATAGACATAAAAAAATCCGGAACCAGTGATTGGTTCCGGATTGTCCTACAGCAGAAGGATCGGTCAATGGATCCTTAACTGATCAGCATTGCGCATCATGCGGGCTTCTTGTTGGCCGTCAACCGAGGGGGGATTAGTGAGCGATGGGGGCGGCATTCGGTTTGGTCAGCAGGCGCTCGACGTCGTCGATCACCTTGAGGGCCGCCTGGGGGCCGCCGGTGGAGGTCCAGAGTGACCCGTCCACGGCGCCGAAGCGCTTGCCCTTGATGGCGCCGAGCTGCTGGAAGGCCGGGGTCTGCTCGGCCTGCTTCATGGCATCCACCGCATCCCCGCTGGTGCTGAGGGTGCCGATCACCAGCCAGTCACCGTCCAGCAGGTTGAGGGATTCGAGGCTCAGGGCCGGGGAGTGGGGGCTCTTGTCGCCAATCTGGTGGGACGGTCGGGTGAGCCCCATCTCGGTGACCACGCTGCTGGCAAAGGTGCCGCCGTGCATGTAGCTCGGCCCCTTGGGGTTCCAGCGCACTATGCTCATCTGCTCCCCCTGATGCTGGGCGAGCTTGCTGCGGGCCTCTGCCAGGCGGGCCTCATACCGGGTGAGGAACGCCTTGGCCTCGGCCCCCCGGTTCATCGCGTCGGCGCTGCGACCGAACACGGTTTTCCAGGGCTCGCCCCAGTTGCCGGTGACGACGGTAGGGGCGATCTCCTTGAGCAGGGCGAGGAGCTCGGGCTTGGTCTGGCCGGTGAGGATGAGGTCCGGCTCCAGATCGATGAGGGTCTCCAGATTGGGGTTGTCCAGATCCCCGACCACGGCGATCTCCTTGCCCGCCTTGTCCAGCAGATAGCGGGGCAGGGTGGACTGGCCGCGTCCATTGACGGTGCCTACCGGCTGCACCCCCAGAGTCAGGGCGCTGTCGAGATCGAGTTCGCTCAACACGACGACCCGCCGGGGCGCATCGGGGACGCTCTGGGACTGGCCGTTGGCATCGATGACCTGGCGGCTGCCCGCCTGGGCCTGGAAGCCCGTCAGGCTGGCCAGCATGAGCAAGGTGGCCAGCGGGGAGAAGATCTTCATGGTGACATCCTTATGGGTGAAATCGGTGGGCCGGAGTCTGTGGAAAGTGCCTGAGAGCCGCCCGGCCAGCCCCGAATGGGCGGGGACATGCTACCACAAAGCAAGTGAGAAGCGTTGTCATTTGTATTTGTGGCATGACCTCGGCTTGCTTTGGTACCATCGCAGACCCCTGTCAGGAGCCTTTCATGTTGCCTCGTTGTCCCTCACTCGATGGATCCTTTGTCCGTCAATCCGATACCTTGTGCCTGCCGGGCCTGGAGACGCTGCCTCTTCATCGGGTCAGTTTTGATCCCGCCGCCTTCTCGCCGGAGTGCTTTGGGGCCCAGGGCATCACCCTGCCTGCTTCATTGCAGGGGGCTGCCCCCAAGCGCCTCGGGGAGTTTCTGGCGGGGCGCCTCGCGGCCCGCGAGGCCCTGCGTCCCTTCGGTCTTGCAGGATGCAGCGTGGACATCGGAGCGGCCCGGGAGCCGCTCTGGCCTGAAGGGGTGGAGGGGAGCATCAGCCACAGCCGGCTGGCGGGAGAGGGGGTGGCCCTGTGTGCGGTGCGCCCGGGCCAGGAGGGAATAGGGCTGGATCTGGAGGCCTGGCTCGATGGCGACCAAGGGGCGCAGCTCTGGCCCGGCATCATGGATGGGGAGGAGTGGGGGCGGCTGGAGGCGGGGGTTCACGACGCCCAGCTGAGCCTGGCAGAGGGCGTGACCTTGGTGTTTTCCGCCAAGGAGAGCCTCTTCAAGGGGCTCTATCCCCGGGTGGGGCGCTACTTTGATTTTCTCGATGCCCGCTGGCTCGCCATGACGGTGCAGACTCTCACCCTGGAGCTCAAATGCCCGCTGACGCCGGCCCTGCCTGCCGGCTGGCGCTGCACCCTGCACTGGCAAGCCCTGCCGGGGGGTGTGCTCACCGTCTTGCTGCTGTGAGCACGATGCCAGCGCCCGGATAACGCCAACGCAAAGCCCAAAAAAGAAACCGCCATCAGGCGGTTTCTTTTTTGGGCACAGGATCTGGCTCAGGCCGACACGCCATGGTCGGTGCGCAGGCGGGGCACTTCGTCAGCCCGTCGGCGGGGCACGATGACAGGGGCCCCGTCGCCGGGGGCGTGCAGTATGTCCACATCGGTCTGGTAGAGGCGATCGATGAGGGGCTTGGTCACCACCTCCCGGGCCGGGCCCATGGCCTGGATGGCGCCATCCCCCAGGGCAATCAGCTCGTCGCAGTAGCGGGCGGCGGTGGCGAGATCGTGGATGACGATAAGCACCGTCTTGCCCTCGGCGGCGACCCGATGGATGGCCTCCATCACCTCGGTCTGGTGGCCGATGTCCAGCGCGCTGGTGGGCTCGTCCAGCAAGATGATGTCCGCATCCTGGGCCAGCACCATGGCGAGCCACACCCGCTGGGCCTGACCGCCGGACAGCGAACTGGCGCTCTGGTGCCAGATGGCATCGAGCTGCATCCGCTCCCGGGCCCAGTCCACCATGCGGGCATCTTCCTCGCTCCACTGATTGAACCAGCCCTGATGGGGATGGCGGCCATATTGCACCAGCTGCTCCACCAGGATACCGGGGGGGACCAGGGGACGTTGGGGCAGATAGGCGAGCTCCCGAGCCAGGGCTCTGGCGCCATAGGCACCGAGTGGCTTCTCCTTGAGCAGGATCTCCCCGGACCGGGGTTGCTCCTGTCCCGCAAGGAGCTTGAGCAGCGTGGATTTGCCACCGCCGTTGGGGCCGACGATCCCCACCAGCTTGCCCCGGGGGAGGGAGAAGGAGATCTCCTTGAAGATGGTCTTTTGCGGGTAGCCGAACTGGAGTCGGTTCACGGTGAGCGTCATCGGGCGGCCCTCGGTCTGTATTGAAAATGGATGAATGCCATGGTCAGTCGGCCTTCTGGCGATCTTTGAGCAGGATGAAGAGCAGCAGCAGGCCGCCGAGAATGCGGGTCATGATGCCGGTAGCCACTTCGTGGGGGCTGGCCAGCACCCGCACCAGGGTGTCGCTTGCGAGCAGCATCAGGGCGCCGCACAGGGCGGCAATCCAGAGCGGCACGATGCGATCCCGGCTGAGCCAGGAGGCAAGGATGGGGGCCGCCATGGCGATGAAAACCACGGGGCCGCCGATGGCGGTGCCAAGGGCTGCGACGATGATGGCCTGGGCCAGCACCCCGAGCTGCACCCGGTTCACGTTCACCCCGAGAGTTCGGGCGGTGACCGGTCCCAGGCGCAGCACGCCAAGGGAGCGGGAGAGACAGACGGTCCAGGGACAGATGAGCAGGAGCAGCAGGCTTACCGGCAGCAAGGTGCCATAGCCCTGACCGACGAAGTTGCCCATGTTCCACAGATAGAGGCTGGTGAGGTGCACCAGGGACTGGGTGGACATGACGAACTGGCCGAGGGCGTTCATCAGCTCCGAGACCCCGATGCCGATCACCACGAACAGGTAGCCCTGCTCCCCCGGCTTGTTGCACAGGGCATAGAGCACGGCGGCGGCAAACAGGGCGCCGAAGGGGGCGGCCCACCAGGGCCAGGTACCCAGGGTCAGATAGAGGGAGAAGATGATGATGGCCAGGGATGCCCCCTCGTTGACCCCGATCATGTCCGGGGTGGCGAGGCGGTTTCGCACCAGGGTCTGCACCAGGCAGCCCGAGAGTCCCATGGCGGCGCCAGCCACCAGCACCGCCAACAGGCGCGGCAGTCGGATCTTGAAGACGGTCACCTGATCGAGTCGGCTTCCCTCCCCGAGCAGGGTCTGGATCACCCCCATCATGGTGATCTTGCCGGAACCCAGGGTGAGGGCCAGCAGGGAGAGCAGGGTGAGGGTGACCAGGAGCCACAGGGTGATGAGCCAGGCGCGGCGGTGCAGCAACAGGGTGCGGCTGCCAAGGCGAAGGCAGAGGGTGCCGCTCGGGAGTGAGAGAGAGTTCTTCATGGGCGTGGCACCTTATTTGACGGCCAGCAGGGAGCGGAAGCCGCCGCTGCGCACCACCAGGATGAGCACAGGCGCCCCGATGAGCGCCAGAATGACGCCGTTGGGCAGCTCGTAGGGCTGGATAAGCCAGCGGGCCAGCACATCGGCACCGAGCAGAAAGAGCACCCCGAACAGGGCGGAGAAGCGTACCTGGATGGCGAGGCGAACCGGCTCCACCAGGCGGGCGCAGTAGGCGGCGAGGAAGCCGACAAAGCCGATGGGACCGGCGATGGCGATGGCGCAGGCGGTGAAGAGCGTTGCGGCCAGGAGCACGCCGATCCGCACCCGGGTGGGGCGGATGCCGAGGGCCCTGGACTGGTGATCCCCCATCTGCATCAGGGTGAGAGGGCGACAGAGCGCCAGTGTCAGCAGCAGGGCGGCCAGGGCGAAGGGGACCACGGTGAGTACCGCTTCCAGACTGGAGGCGGCAAGGGACCCTAAGTTCCAGAAGCGGAACTGCTCCAGCACCACCCGGTTGGAGAGCAGCAGGAAATTGGAAAGACCGCCGAAGGTGGCGGAGAGGGCGACCCCTACCAGGATGAGCTTGAGGGGGTTGGAGCGCCCCACCATGAGGCCGAGGCCCAGCACGATGAGGTTGCCGAGCAGGGCCCCCATGCCGGACCAGAGCAGATACCCGTAGGCGGATTCGACGCCAAACCAGGTGAGGCCGATCACCAGAGCAAAGACGGCGCCGGCATTGACCCCGAGCAGGCCGGGTTCGGCCAGGGGGTTGCGGGTGGCACTTTGCAGCATGGAAGCCGCCAGGGAGAGTGACGCCCCCACCACCAGGGCTGCCAGGGTACGGGGCAGGCGCAGGGTATGGACTATCATGGCGAGCTTTTCATCGGCCACGAAGGCGGGATCGCCCATCAGGAAACCGGCGACCTCGCGGCCACCATAGACACCGGCCCCGGTGGCCAGTGACAGACAAATCAGCAGGAAGAGGAGCAGCACGCCGAGCCAGAACAGCCGAGCTTGGTATCTGAGCACTCAATGACTCCTTGAATTCGGGGAGGCAGAAACGCAAAAAGGGAGCCCCGCGACCGGGGCTCCCGCATACAGGATGGATTACAGCTTGTAATCGACCCCTGCGTAGACGGTGCGACCTTCCAGGATGAAGTCGGCGTCGGTCGCCACCTCGTCACGCTGGGTGTTGGTGAGGTTGGTGATGCCGAGCTTGAAGTCCAGGGCCGGCGTGACGGTCCACTTGGTGTTCACGTCCAGGGTCTGGTAGTGCTTGGAGGTGAATGCCTGGGCGTTGCGGGCCGGCACCTTGATCACCTGGCTGCCGACATACTGCCAGGCCAGGTTGGCGCTGACCACGTCGCTCGCCTTCCAGTCCAGGCCGATGTTGCCGGTGTGATCCGGGGTCTTGGCCAGATCGTCACCCGTGCTCTTGTCTTCGGAGTCGAGCAGGGTCAGGTTGCCGGTCAGCTGCACGTTGTCCAGCACGTCGAACCAGCCGGTCAGCTCCAGCCCCTTGATGCGGGCCTTCTTGACGTTGAGGTAGGTCATGACGGTCGGACGGTAGCCCGGGCCCCACTGATCGCTCTGGATCAGATCCTCGATCTCGTTGTGGAAGCCGGTCACCCCTGCACCGAAGCGATCGGCGTTGTAGGCGGTGCCAAGCTCGTAGCTGACGGAGGTTTCCGGCTTCAGATCCGGGTTGCCTATTACCTTGCAGGCGCCGCGGCAGGCGGTGGTGGCGAATCCTTCGCTGGACTGGGCCAGGGTCGGGGCCTTGAACGCCTTGCCAGCGCCGCCCTTGATCACCCACTCGTCACTCAGGGAGTAGAGGGCGTAGGCACGGGGGCTGAACTCGTTGCCATAGGTCTCGTGGTGATCCAGACGGCCGGAGAGCGTCAGGGCCAGATCCCCAAAGCCGAACTCGTCTTGCAGGTAGAGGGCGCTCTGGCTCGCATCCACGCTGCCGTTCTGGATGCTGCGGCTGTGCTCCAGCTCGGTCTTGCGGAACTCTGCACCCGAGGTCAGCAGGTGATCCCCGAGGTAGCCGCTCAACTGGCCATCCACCGTGTTGTTGGTCTGGGTGATGTCGGCGGCGCCACCGTTGAGCTGGGAGTCATCCATCAGATCGGTCTGCTCGAAGTAGTAACGAGCGCGGCTGTCGAAGTGTTCCCAACGGCCGTTATGGGTCAGCCCCAGGCTCAGGCGATCGAGTTTCTGCACGTTGTGGGGGGTGGCCGGTGCGGTCGGGGCACGGGGCACGTTGTTGAAGTAGCTGTCCATGTCGTTCTGGTTGTAACCCAGATCGAAGTCGATGTCCTGGTTGTCGGCCACCAGCCACTTCAGGCTGGAGAGCACGTTGACCACTTCCCGTTTCTCCAGGGCGTCGGCATCCGGGTTGTTGGACTGCTCGCTCTTCCAGCGATCCCGCTGATAGCCCTCCACCACCACGCTGCCCAGCAGCTTGTTGTCGATCAGGGCGCCGGAGACGAAGGCGCTACCCTGGTTGGCATCCCCGCCATCCCCCTTGGTGGGCATGGTGTGGGTGTAGCCGACGGCCGCTTCGGTGTTCTCCTTGGCCTGGCGCAGGATCACGTTGACCACGCCGCCGAGGGCATCGGCCCCGTACAGGGAGGAGACGGGACCGCGGATCACCTCGATGCGCTCGATGGCGGCCATGGGGATGGAGCTTAAGTCGAAGTCGTTGCCAAAGGAGCTGCCCAGGGTCTCGCGGGCGTTGACCCGCTTGCCGTTGACCAGCAGCAGGGTGTAGTCACCGCCCATGCCGCGGATCTTGATCTCGTTGCGACCCGTGGGGTTGGTGCCGATGATGTTGACACCGGGCACGTGCTTGAGGGCATCGCCGATGTTGTTGACGTTCATCTTGTCCAGATCGGCGCGGGTGACCACGGAGACGCTGGCCGGGGCGGTCAGCTCGGTGTGCTTGGTCTGGGTGGCGGTGACCACCACCGTCTCGTTGGCCTTGACGGACTCGGCCTGGGCCAGGCCCGGTACGGCCAGCAGACCAAGGGAGAGCAGAATGGGGTTCAGTTTAAAGAGGCCGTGCTGCAACTGCATTGTCAAAAACTCCATGGATATAACTGAGGTTATGGGGTCCGGATTCTTCTGATCCGGTGCTCACTGACTTCCTTGTCTGGCGGTGCCAGAGGCAGGATTATTGTTATCTCTTGTGCGCTTCAGGCCCCGGATGAGGAACCAGACACCGGCGCAGGCCACCAGGGTGCACGCAATGTTGATCCAGGCCAGGGTGGGGAAACCGTGCAGGGCGCCCCCCTCGTCGGAGACCAGATATCTGGCGGAGAGCAGGCTGCCGAGGCCCGCTGCCACATTGGTGACCGAGCCCTGGAAAGACATGAAGGCGGCGCGCTGATGGGGGGCCGGAATGGCCGCCGTGACCGCGAGGGTGGTGCTGGCGCGGGCGGAGCTCAGGGCCATGAAGAGGGTGAACAGCAGATAGAGAGGCAGGCCTGCTGGCAAGGCAAAGCCCACCAGGGTGATCAGGGCCAGGGCCAGGCTGGTGAGCAGGATGGCGCCCTGGGCGCGGCCCTGATCGATCCAGCCGCCGCACAGGCGCATGGTGGCCATGCTGGCAAGGCCGCCGCACAGATAGAGGCTGGCGATCTGCTCGCGCGGGAAACCCAGGTTGAACTGGAAGTAGTTGGCAAAGTGCGGAATGAGCAGGAAGTGGCCGAACATCTGCAGGCAGAGGATGAAGAGGGCTCCCTGGCAGAGCGGTGACCCCAGCAACTGGCGCATCCCCTGGCCTGCCGGGGCCCGGTTGACCGGCAGGGACGGCAGCCAGATGGCACACAGCAGGGCCAGCAGCAGGCCGCCTGCACCAAACAAGAGGAAGGGGCTCTGCCAGCCAGACCACTGGGCCAGCACGAGGGCCGCGGGCACGATCAGAATGGCGGCCAGGGAAAACGCCATGCCCACGTAGGCGAGACGGCGGCCCCGCTCGGCGGGCGGTACCAGATCCAGCACCGCCGCCATCAGGATGGCCCCCAGGGGGCCGGCCACGCAGCCGGACAGGATAAAGAGCAGCAGCAGTGTCTGGCTATCCTCGGCCAGGGCGCAAGCCATCAAGAGCAGGAAGCGCAGGACCAGCAGTACCAGCAGAGCGGGTTTGCGGTTGACCCGATCGAGCCAGGGGGCGGCCAGGAGGCCCAGCAGGGCGGCTCCCAGGGTGGCGCCGCCGCTGAAGTAACCTGTCTGCTCCGGCAGCATCCCCAGACGGGTTACCAGTTCCGGGCCAAGGGGCATCACCATCATCATGCAGCCCATGGAGAGCATGTTGATGAGCAGCGCCAGGTGGATGGCGGCAGGGGTGGATGCGACGGATTCTGGCTTCATCAGAGGCTGACTCGAAAAAATGAGTCCGAATTGTATCCGAGGGTTTTTGTTGTGACAACAAATGATAACCATTTTTATTTGTATTGATTGGTATCTTAACGAGTCTTTATCAGATGCCTCTGTGTGGGATTGCATACCAGGCCCGTTGCAATCGGGGCGCCATGGACCATGATGGCAGGAAGCGAGAGGGTGGCGGTGAACGCCGGGAGGAGAAGATGCGCGCTGGATCAGGGTATTGGGGGCTGGGGTGCTGCCTGTTGCTGGCATTGCCCCTGAGGGCCGAAGTGAAGGTCATACCGGTATTCGAGGCGGATGCCGCGGTGCAGACGCTCAAGGAGATCTACCCGGATCTCGGGGTGAGCGCCATGGGCAACCAGCTGGTACTGAGCGGAACCCCCGCCCAGTTGCAGGAGGCCGAGCGTACCCTGGCGCAAGTGAACCAGCCGCCCCAAAGCCTGCTCATCGAGTGGCGGGTGGATGGCGCCTCCAGCCGTCAGCAGGCCGGAGTGGGGCTCGGCCTGGATGCCAAACGGCAGTGGTTGCTGGAGGGGGATGCCCGGCACTATGAACGCAGCCAGAGTGACAACTGGCAGGTGCGTGGCCTCTCCGGGCGGCCCGTGTTGTTGCAGATGGGGTCCTATCAGCCGGTCACCTTTTACCAGTGGCAGGGGGGAAGGGTGGTGGGCATGATGCCGCTGATGAACGGTCTCTACGCCACCGCGACCCTGATAGGGGACAGGGTGCAGGTGGCCCTCAGCAGTGAACAGGCAAGAGTGGAGCGAGGCAACATACACACCGGCCAGAGTGCCACCGAGGTGAGCGGCGCCCCGGGCCAGTGGCTGACGGTGGGGGAGCTTTCCACAACCCAAGGCAGCCGGGAGGCCGCGATCGCCAATCCATCAGGCATGGGCGGGGCCAGCGGCAGCGAACGCCAGACTCTGCAGATCCGGGTCACGCGCCAGTGAACCAGCCTGTCAGTGGGGCTGATCCAGAGCGTAATCCCGCAACTGGCGGCTTCTTAGCAGATACCAGAGCGCCCAGAGGCTGGCGATGAGCACCAGGGCGGTGGGCCAGTTGAACGACCACTGCTGCAGATTGAGGCTGTGCAGTTGCATCACCAGGCCGCTCGCGGTGGAGCAAAGCAGCAGAGCGCGGCTGTGGCGTCTGAGCCAGGCTCTGGCACTGTGGGTCTGGCGATGGGTGCCGCCGCAGGCGAGCAGCGCCAGCATGGCGGGCACGTCCGTCAGCAGGCTGACATAGAGGGTGAGCTTGTCCGGGTAGAAGAGGGTCAGGATGGCGCTGCCACTCTCCCGGGTGACCCCCGCCATCAGAAACAGCCAGACCGAGCGGGTCAGCAAGAGGGCTATGGGCCAGAACCAGAGCGGGGGGCGCAACTGGCCGTGATCGTCGTAACGGTGTTCGGGGTAGAGGGTCATGGTGGCCCGGTATCCATTCATGCAGTGCGAGTGATGAAGGGGATATGGGGCACAGGGCAGGCCATTGCAAGGCCGGCAACGGCCGCAATGCTGATCAGTTAAGGATCCATTGACCGATCCTTCTGCTGTAGGACAATCCGGAACCAATCACTGGTTCCGGATTTTTTATGTCTATTGCAAACGATCTGAACGATGTTGTTGAGGCATCTGGCGACATGCTGGCTCGGTTGGCCATTTTTGCCGACCATATTCCCGACGAATGGATTACTGCCGCTGCCGCCTTGTCTGAAAAGGCCACTATCCGCCGACGCCGCTTACCTTCTGATATGGTCTTGTGGCTCGTCGTGGGGATGGCCTTTTTCCGCAATGAGCCC
>NZ_JALIHH010000027.1:0-293 GCF_022869435.1 Aeromonas sp. LsrichE-8G | reverse complement strand
GGGTGCTCCACCTTGGCCCGGATGCTGGCTTTCATGTATTCGATGTTGATGGCCGTTTTGTTCTTGCGTGGATGCTGTTTCAAGGTTCTTACCTTGCCGGGGCGCTCGGCGATCAGCCAGTCCACATCCACCTCGGCCAGCTCCTCACGCTGTGGCGCCCCTTGGTAGCCGGCATCGGCTGAGACAAATTGCTCCTCTCCATGCAGCAGATTACCCAGCTGATTGAGGTCATGCTCGTTGGCCGCGGTGGTGACTAGGCTGTGGGTCAGGCCACTCTTGGCATCGACACCAAT
>NZ_JALIHH010000245.1:0-1564 GCF_022869435.1 Aeromonas sp. LsrichE-8G | reverse complement strand
TGTCTTGTCCAAATATATCGTCGATGTGGTTGAGGATTAGTTCGTGGTTAAACATGGGGATAGTCTGTTGGGTATTAGCTGGTCAAGGATGGCGATCATACCTCAGAAGCCGCGCCACGCCTCGCTCATATGAGGGGATGGTTAAGCAATTCAATGGGTGCTACTGGTATGGAATACGTTCATTTCGTGCTCGGACTCGTGATGGTCCTGGCATTGGCGTTGCTGGCAAACCGCCGCAACTGGAAACAGATCAAGCTGCGTTACATCGGCCAGCTGCTGGTGGTCGAGCTGGCGCTCGCCTGGTTCATGCTCAACTCCGAAGTGGGTCTGGCGGTGGTGGGTGGCTTTGCCGCCGGCTTCACCAAGCTGATGGAGTTTGCCAAGCAGGGGACCGACTTCGTGTTCGGCGGTCTGGTCAACGAAGGGGCCTTCTCCTTCTTCCTGATGGTGCTGATGCCTATCGTCTTCATCTCCGTGTTGATCGGCATTTTGCAGTACATCCGTCTGCTGCCCATCGTCATTCGTGGCATCGGCACCGTGCTGGCCAGGATCAACGGCATGGGCAAGCTGGAGTCCTTCAACGCCATCAGCTCCATGATCGTCGGTCAGTCCGAGAACTTCATCGCCCTCAAGAACATACTGCCGCACCTGAACGAGAAGCAGATGTACACCCTGGCGGCGACGGCCATGTCCACCGTCTCCATGTCCATCGTCGGTGCCTACATGCAGCTGATCGAGCCGCGCTACGTGGTGGCCGCGCTGGTACTCAACATGTTCAGCACCTTCGTGGTGCTTTCCCTCATCAACCCCTACGAGCCCGACAACACCGTGACCGATGCCAAGGCGCTGGCCGAGGGTGACGAGCACCATACCCCGAAGAAGGAAAACTTCTTCGAGATGCTGGGGGAGTACATCATGGCCGGTTTCACCGTGGCGGTGATCGTCGGTGCCATGCTGGTGGGCTTCATCGCCCTGATCGCCCTCATCAACTACCTGTTCGAGGCGGCGTTTGGCGTCAACTTCCAGCACGTCATGGGCTACATCTTCTATCCCGTTGCCTGGATCCTGGGCATCCCGGGCAGTGAAGCGCTGCAGGCCGGCTCCATCATGGCGACCAAGCTGGTGACCAACGAGTTTGTGGCCATGATGGATCTGGGCAAGATTGCCGCCGAGCTCTCCCCGCGCACCGTCGGCATCCTCTCCATCTTCATGGTGTCGTTCGCCAACTTCAGCTCCATCGGCATCATTGCCGGTGCGGTGAAGGCGCTCAACGAAGAGAAGGGCAACATGGTTTCCCGCTTCGGTTTGAAGCTGGTCTATGGCTCCACCCTGGTGAGCCTGCTCTCCGCCGTTATCGCCGGTGTGATGATCTAGGTCCTCCCCCCGCGCTGCTCATGACGACCCCCTGCCTTGGCAGGGGGTCTAATGAGATGGTCACCCCCACCCTGTGAGCGGTACGCTGACAGGGTGTTTTTCTTTCAGGAGAGGCCATCATGGAAAACGTTGCGCTTATTGGTATTGATCTCGGTAAACACTCTTTTCACATTCACTGTCAAGACCGGTT
>NZ_JALIHH010000244.1:0-16635 GCF_022869435.1 Aeromonas sp. LsrichE-8G | reverse complement strand
CCGGGGCGCAACGTCCGGGCAAAATCAGGGCTGAATCGTTCGATATTAGATCAGGGCTGGTTTGAGCTGCGCCGCCAGCTCGAATATAAGCAGGCATGGCGAGGCGGTCAGGTGTTGGCGATAAACCCGGCCTACACGAGCCAGCACTGCGCCTGTTGTGGGCATACTGCGAAGGATAACCGCCAGACGCAAAGCCAGTTTAAATGCGCTGCGTGTGGTTATGAGGCGAACGCCGATGTGAACGGCGCTCGCAATATTTTAGCGGCGGGACACGCCGTTTTAGCCTGTGGAGGCGTGGTGCAATCAGGCCGCCCGATGAAGCAGGAACCCGGTACTGCGCGAGCAGCTATCACCCAGTAATGGGAATCCCCCTCCTGTGACGCGAAGCGCTAAGGTGGGGGAGGATGTCAACGTGCTCTGGAGCGCCACTGTCGCCTCGGTGATCCCCATGGTGCTGCGTCGCTTTCGCATCGACCCGGCGGTGGTCTCCGCCCCCTTCATCGCCACCCTGGTGGACGGTACCGGCCTCATCATCTACTTCGAGATAGCCAAGCTGATCCTGCCGGATCTGCAGTAGGAAAGGACAAGAGACAAAAAAGGCAGCCATCGGCTGCCTTTTTGCGTAGAGGAGCGGATCACCCGAGCTGGAACAGCAGGGGCCAACCCTGCTCGTGGCAGTAGCGGTGCTCCTTTTCCAGGTTCTGCATCAGCAACTTGTTCTCGTCGCACCAGTCCAGGGGCAGGGTGACCACCAGCTGATCCCCGGCGGCCTGCACGTTCCACTCGGGCAGCAAGTTGTCCTGACGCCTGTGGTGGGCCGCTACCGCGAGGCGCAGGATGCGGATGCAGCGCAGCACCGTCTGCTCGTCGTGGTTGGGCAGGGCCGGCAGCTCGGAGAGCTTGAGCCCCTTGCGGTGAAAGCGCACCAGGGCCGCCAGCAGGGCCTGATCGTCCTGGTTGAAGCCGGGCAGATCGGTGTTTTGCAAGATATAGGCGGAGTGTTTGTGGATGCCGCTGTAGTTGATGGCAAGGCCGATCTCGTGCAGCCGCGCCGCCCAGCCGAGGATGGCGCGATAGGGCTCTTCCGGCATCTCCCAGGGGCCGCACAGGGCGTCGAACAGGGAGAGGACGCTGCTCTCTACCCGGGTGGCCTGGCGCTTGTCGATGCGATAGTGAGTGCTGAGTGCAAGCGCGGTACGTTCGCGAATGTCGTGATGCTGCAGGCGCTCCTCGAACTCGTAGAGCAACCCTTCGCGCAGGGCGCCGTCGGAGTACTCCATCCGCTCGATGGGCAGGGAGGTGAATAGCCCGAGCAGGATGGCCACCGCGGCGGCAAAGACCCCCTGACGCTCCTCGGTGAGGCCCGCCAGTTTGAGCTGATCGACCCGCTTGTGCTTGAGCATCTCTTCTTTCAGCCGCTCCAGTCCCGCCAGGGTGATGGCACCATCGGTCCACTCTTCCCCCTGCAACACGTCGCGCACGGTGCGGATGGAGCCCGAGCTGCCGAGGCAGCTCTGCCAGCCCAGCTTGCGGTACTGGTTGATGATGGGGGCGAGCTGATGCTGGGCTTCCAACACGGCGGCGTTGAAGGCCTTCTCGCCGAGCTTGCCGTTGCCAAAGAAGCTCTGGGTGAAGCTAACGCAGCCCATCTTGCGGCTGGTGAGCGCCTTGTGCTCAAACCCTTCGCCGATGATGAGCTCGGTGCTGCCGCCGCCGATGTCCACCACCAGCACCTGGCCCTCGATGTGCTGGGTATGGGCGACCCCCTGATAGATGAGGCGGGCCTCTTCCTGGCCGCTGATGATCTCGATGGGGTGGTTGAGCACCTTGGCTGCCTCGCGCACGAAGTCGCGGGCGTTGCTGGCGCGGCGCAATGTGTAGGTGCCGGCGATGCGGATCTGATCCGGCTTGATGTTGGTGAGCCGCTCGGCGAACAGGGCGAGGCAGTCCAGCCCGCGCGCCATGGCCTCCGGGGACATGCGGCGCTGACCGTCCATCCCTTCGGCGAGGCGCACTCGCTCCTTGATGCGATCGATGATCTGCATCCGCCCCTCGGTGAGGCGGGCGATGACCATGTGGAAGCTGTTCGAGCCCAGGTCGACAGCGGCGTACAGACTATTGTCCATGGTTTGACTCTATGCGTTTGAGGTAGTCGTAAATCGCCACCTGGGAACGGACCTTGCGGCGGTTGCCCCGCTTCACGTATTCGTTCTTCTGGTCGGCATCGATCACCCGCGCCTTGCAGGTATCACTCAGTTGTAGCTCGAGAATGTCGAGGATGCGCTGCTTGAGCCGCTCGTCATAGATGGGGGTGCCCACCTCGATGCGACCGTCGATGTTGCGGCTCATCCAGTCGGCACTGGAGATATAGAGCTGGGGATTGCCCTTGTTGTGGAACACCATCACCCGCGGATGTTCGAGGAAACGGTCGATGATGCTGATGACCCGGATGTTGTCGCTCAGACCCGGCACCCCCGGGCGCAGGGCGCACATGCCCCGGATGATCATCTGGATGGGCACCCCGGCCTGGCCGGCGGCATAGAGCCGGTTGATGAGGTCTCTGTCCACCAGGTTGTTGATCTTGAGGGTGATGCCGCTGGGTTGCCCCGCCTTGGCGTTGGCCAGCTCGTTATCGATGAGGCGATAGAGCTGGCGGCGGCTGTTGATGGGGGAGACCAGCAGGTGGTTGAACTTGTAGCGCCGATAGGGGTACTCGATGTACTCGAACACGCTTTCCACCTCGGCGGTGATGTCCGGATGGCGGGTCAGCAGGGAGAAGTCGGTGTAGATCTTGGCGGTCTTCTCGTTGAAGTTGCCGGTCCCGATATGGGCGTAGCGCACCGCCTCGCCGTTCTCGTGGCGAGTGATGAGGCAGAGCTTGGAGTGGATCTTGAGGCTGGGCACCCCGAACACCACTTTGACGCCTGCGTCGGTCAGGATGTTGGCCCAGTCGATGTTGGCCGCCTCGTCGAAGCGGGCGCGCAACTCCACCACCACGGTCACTTTCTTGCCGTTGTTGGCGGCGTCGATGAGGGAGTGGATGATCCGCGACTTCTTGGCCACCCGGTAGATGTTGATGCGAATGGCGCTGACCGCCGGGTCGAAGGCCGCCTGGCGCACCAGCTCGGTGAAGTGGTGGAACTTGTGGTACGGGTAGTAGAGCAGGATGTCCTGCTTGGCGATGGCGTCGAAGGCGTTGACGAAGCCGTCAAAGTCGCGGCAGTCCAGTGCCGGCAGCTTGGGATTTTCCAGATAATCCCGGCCCACATTGGGGAAGCCGATGAAATCCTTGAAGTTGTGATAGCGCCCACCGGGCATGATGGCGTCGTAGGAGCTGATCTGCAGCTTGAGCTTCAAGAAGCTTATCATGGCCGCCGGCATCTCCCGCTCGTAGACGAAGCGCACCGGCATGGCAGTGAGGCGCTGTTTCAAGCCGTCACTCATCTTGTCCACCAGGCTGAGGTCCAGCTGGTCGGAGAGGTCATATTCGGCATCCCGGGTCAGCTTGACCGCGTAGGCGGCAATCTCGTCGTAGTCGAAGAAGCCCTTGAAGATCTCGTCCAGACAGAAGCGGATAACGTTGTCCAGGATGATGATCTGCTTCTTGCGACGGGTGCCCTCCGGCGGTAGCTGGAAGAAGCGGGGCAGATCGTCGGTGGGCACTTCCACCAGGGCGTACTGGATCACCTGGCCGTTCTTCTTCATTTCGATGGCGAGATAGGTGTGCTCGTCTTTCAGGAACTTGACCGGGTTGACCTCCTTGTTGAGGAGGATGGGAATGATGTGGCGCAGCACCTTTTCCCGGAAGAAGACCCGCAGCCACTGCTGGATGGACTCGGAGAGCTGGCTTTCGTTCACCAGGAAGATGTTGTGGCGGGCCAGCGCGATCAGCAGCTCCTTGTAGGTGTTGTCGAACGCCTCGCCGAGCGCCATCACCTTCTGCTGGATGGCGCGCAGCAGCACCTTGGCCTCGTCGTTGCCGCCGTGGACTTCGTTGATGAGGATGCGGCGCTTGACGTCCGACACCCGTACCTTGAAGAACTCGTCCTGATTGGAGGAGAAAATCCCGAGGAAACGGACCCGCTCGATGAGGGGGACCGTCTTGTCCATCGCCTCTTGCAACACCCGTTCATTGAATGAGAGCCAGCTAAGCTCTTTCTCTTCATACTGCTTGTCGGTGCTCATCTGGTGCCTCTTTGCTCTGGTTGCGTCTGCGCGGAAGTTATGGCGTCAAACCATGACAAATTTATGACAGGCGACACTATTCGCTCAGATCCTGATCGATGTCGACGACGAGGTCGTCGGAGAGGGACTCCAGGGCCGTGACGAGATCGTCCAGTTCGAGCTGCGGCGGCAGGGCCACCAGGGCGTGGGCATAGAAGAGGGGGGCGCCTGAGTGGGGCGCAGGTTCGCAACCTGTGGTGAGGTCGGCGACGTTGATGTTGAGCTGTCGCAGGATGCTGGCCACTTCGTGGACGATGCCCGGTCTGTCGTTGCCGGTGACGCTCAGCATCACCTGATGGGCCGGTTGCGGGCTGAGCTGCCCTTCGGCGAAGCTTACGGTGAGGCCAGGCAGCATCACCAGGGCCTCGCACAGGCTGCGGTAATGCTCGTCAGGCACGGCGACGTGCAAAATGCCGGCAAATTGCCCCGCCAGCTCGCTCATGGAGCTGGCCAGCCAGTTACCCTGCTGCCGGGTGATGGTATCGGCCAGGCTCTCGACGATCCCGGGTTTGTCTGCGCCGATCACGGTGACGACCAATTGCTTTTGCATCCTGCTCTCCTTGAATGGGGCTGCGTGGGGTCCGTTGACGCCTGGCGGCGACGGGGTGCGCGCCAGAACGTCCATGGGCTCTAGCATTGTGCCTGCTGTGACAGGCCATATGAAGCCCGCCTTGCGCAAATTCAGTGAAAAAACGCGAATGCCGGGACGGGCTTGATTTCTGCGCTGCCTGAGTCGCTTTCCCCGTGGTAGAGTGTGCCCCTTCCTTTGGTGTGAACTGAATTTGTCTTGTAAACGGGATGTGCGTGTATGAATAGCCTTGTCGTATCAGGAGCCGTGTTGCTGGGGTTGCTCCTGCTGGTGATCGTCTGGCGCAGGGAGAAAGAGGGCAAGGCCGAGCCCTATGATCTGCAGGAAACCTTGATGAGCCCAGCCGAGCGCACCTTCTTCGGGGTGCTGGATCAGGCGGTGGGGGACAAGGCCCGTGTCTTTGCCAAGGTACGAGCCTCCTATGTATTGACGCCCGAGGCGCACCTTGGCAAGGGCAAGCGCCAGCAGGCGCTCGGCAAGATAGGGGAGAAGCACTTCGATTTTCTGCTCTGCCACCCGGCGGATCTCTCTTTCCTGTGTGCCGTGGAGCTGGATGACGAGGGGCACCGCCACCAGAAGCGCAAGTCGCGGGATCTCTTCCTGAAGGCGGCCTGCGATGGCGCCGGCCTGCCGCTGTTGCAGATCCCGGCCAGCAGCCACTACCAGGTCGACGAGTTGCGGGAGCAACTGCTGCCCCTGCTGGCGAGAACGACGGCGCCGGTGGATGACCTGCTGCCCGGCGAGCGCCGCGAACCGACCTTCAGCGCGCTGCTGCTCGATGGTGTCGATCTGGGCACGTCACACCCGGGGGCTGCCAGGGAGCCCCAGGTGCCGCCCCCCCAGGCCGAAGAGGCAATGCCCGCGTTGATGGAGGAGAATCCCTTCCTCGATCCGGATGAGGAGGAGCCCCGGGAGACGATCCCTCATTGCCCCCGCTGTGCCGCGCCCCTGGTGGCACGGGAAGCACGAAAGGGTCCCCATGCCGGTCGCCTGTTCCTCGCCTGCAGCCGGTTTCCCGAGTGCCGCTATGCCGCTCCCCAGGAGAGCGTGAAACACTGATCCCTCCTCTGACGCCGCACCCTGTCGGCGTCATTCTTTCCCCTTCGCTGGTTTTCATCCGATACTCAATCTGGCTGGAAGCGTGATCCCCGTCCCGCCAGGGTCCGGGAGGATGCGACAAGTTTTGACAATCCGCCAGAATTTTGGCACTTTGTCCCCCTTATGACACAGTGCGAAATTGGTTTTAATAAGCACTTAAAAAACAATAACTTGGCGTCAGGTGTGAAAATATGGATAGGATGGCTATGGGTGTGCTGCTTGTTGATGCCGATGATGTGCGGCGCCAACAACTGGGGACTGTGCTCTCCTTCATGGGGATCCCCTGGCAGGAGGTGGTGGAGAGCGATCTCGATGTGGCCATCGAGACTGCCGGGCCCTTGCAGGGGATTCTGGCCGGGGAACTGCGCGAGCGCGCCCTGAGTGAGCTGCTTGCCGCCCATCCTCGTCTGCCCTTTCTCTCCCTGATGCCGGCGAGCCATGGCTGCAGCAACTTCATCGGGGTGGCCGAGGCGCCCTTTACCTATTAGTCCCTTACCCGTCATCTGCACTTCTGCCAGGCCTTCATCTCCCTGCATCCCCGTCATCAGACCCACGACAAGGGTCAGACCCTGCTTCGCCTGCTGGTGGGCAAGGGGAGGGGCATTCAGGAGGTGCGCCGTCTCATCGGCCAGGTGGCCGAGACCGACGCCAACGTACTGATCCTCGGTGAGTCCGGGACCGGCAAGGAGGTGGTGGCTCGCGCCATCCACGAGCTGTCCGCCCGAAGCGCGGGCCCCTTCGTGCCCATCAACTGCGGCGCCATTCCGGCGGAGCTGCTCGAGAGCGAGCTGTTCGGTCACGAGAAGGGGGCCTTCACCGGTGCCATTGCCGCCCGGCGCGGCCGCTTCGAATTGGCCCAGGGGGGCACCCTCTTCCTCGACGAAATCGGCGATATGCCGCTGCCGATGCAGGTCAAGTTGCTGCGGGTGCTGCAGGAGCGCCAGTTCGACCGGGTCGGAGGCGGCAAGGCTGTCCAGGCAGATGTGCGGGTGATCGCGGCGACCCACCGGGATCTGGAAGCCATGATCCGCACCCAGGCATTTCGCGAAGATCTCTACTACCGCCTCAATGTGTTCCCCATCGAGACACCCCCCCTGCGGGATCGGGCCGACGACATTCCGCTGCTGCTGCAGGAGCTGCTCAATCGCCATGCCGAACAGCACAAGGGGATCATCCGTCTGACCCAGCGCGCCATGGAGTCCCTGATGCAGTACGCCTGGCCCGGCAACGTGCGCGAGCTGTCCAACCTCATCGAGCGCCTGCTCATCCTCTATCCGAACCAGATCGTCGATGTGGCGGATCTGCCCGGCCGCTATCGCCTGCTGCCCTGCGAGCCACGAGATGAACGGCTCACCGAGATGGACGAGCGGGACGCCCTGGCTGCCGTGTTCCAGTCCCCACCAGAGCTGGATCCCGGCATAGCCATGCCCCTGCCCATGCAGTTGCCCCAGGAAGGGGTCAACCTCAAGGAGATGCTTGCCGACCTCGAGGTGGAGCTGATCCGCCAGGCCCTGGAGTCCCAGGACGGGGTGGTGGCCCGCGCCGCCGACCTGCTCAGCATGCGCCGCACCACCCTGGTGGAGAAGATGAAGAAGTACGGCATGAGCAAGGACAATTGAGGTCAATGCTTTGACGCATTGACCCAATACATTGATAAATAACGTCTATTTTGCTGGCATGGAAATTGAATAAGCTGACTCAATCGCCAGTTTGAGGTCAGCTTTATGACAATCTTGCAGCAGGATGCCCCCCTCCAGTCACATGAAGTGAGTCAGCTTTACGCCATTTTCACGGCGCTGCCGACAGGCGTGCTGCTGCTCGATGGCGAGGGGCTGATCACCCGTGCAAACCCTGCCGCCCTGGCGCTGCTGGGAGAGCCACTGGAAGGCCTCTCCTGGCGCCAGATCATTGCCCGCTGCTTCGAACCCCGTGAGGATGACGGTCACGAGATCTCCTTGCGAGACGGTCGCCGGGTTCAGCTGTCGACCCAGCCGCTGCCGGATCAGCCCGGCCAACTGGTGTTCATTACCGACTTGACCGAGACCCGCCAGTTGCAGGACAGGGTCAACCACATGAAGCGTCTCTCCGCCCTTGGCAACATGGCGGCTTCCCTGGCGCACCAGATCCGCACCCCGCTCTCCGCCGCCATGCTCTATGCGGCCAACCTGGCCAACCGCACCCTCAAGCCTGAATCCCGCAGCCAGTTCCAGCAAAAATTGATGGCCAGGTTGCAAGACCTGGAAAAACAGATCAACGACATCCTGCTGTTTGCCCGCAATGGCGACAACCAGGTGGTGGCGCCCCTCTCGGTGCAGGGCTTGCTGGCGGAAGTGCAGGCGGGGGCCGAAGCCTTCTGCCAGCAGCAGGGCTGCGCCTTGCATCTGGAGGCCCCTGAGCCCGATCTCTGTCTGCTTGCCAACAGCAGTGCTCTGGCGGGGGCCATCAACAACCTCATCGCCAACGCCCGGCAGGCCGGCGCCGATTCGCTCCTGGTGAGCGCTGTGCGCAGCGGCAACCGGGTGGAGATGCGGGTCATCGACAACGGCAAGGGGATGGCCCCCTCCCTGCTCAACCAGATCTTCGAACCCTTCTTTACCACCCGATCCCAAGGCACGGGCCTCGGTCTTGCGGTGGTGCAGTCGGTGGTACGAGCCCATCAGGGAGAGGTAAGCGTGGCCTCGGTCCCTGGCGAGGGCACCTGTTTTACCCTGTCCTTCCCCCTGCATCAGCAACAGGTTCAGTTGGGGGGCGTGGCATGAGGCGCGCAAAAGCCGGAGCGCCGGTGAAGATGATTCTCGACAAGGCCATGTTGGTTGTAGGAGGTGTGGCATGACCCAGGCTCGCATTCTGGTGGTGGAAGATGACAACGGCCTGCGCGAGGCGCTGGTGGATACCCTGCTGCTCGGTGGGTATGAGTGCCGCGAGGTGGACAGCGGCGAGCGGGCCCTGCTTGCCCTGTCCCGTCAGCGCTTTGACATGGTGATCTCCGACATCCAGATGGGGGGCATGGATGGCCTGACCCTGCTCGCCAACATCCGCCAGCAATATCCCCAGGTGCCTGTGCTCCTGATGACTGCCTACGCCAACATCGACGGGGCGGTGCGCGCCATGCGCGAGGGGGCGATCGACTATCTGGCCAAGCCCTTCTCCCCCGAGGTGCTGCTCAACCAGGTCAGCCGTTATGTGCCGGCCCAGAAGGTGGAGAAGCGGGCCGTGGTGTACGGGGACCCTAGGACTGCGGAGCTGTTCCAGCTGGCGACCCGGGTGGCGAGAAGCGAAGCCACCGTCATGGTGACCGGCCCGAGCGGGACGGGCAAGGAGGTGTTGGCTCGCTACATTCACGACCACTCCAACCGGGCAGAACAGGCCTTCGTCGCCATCAACTGCGCCGCCATTCCGGAGAACATGCTGGAAGCGACCCTGTTTGGCTACGAGAAGGGCGCCTTCACCGGTGCGGTGCAGGGGTGCCCTGGCAAGTTCGAGCAGGCTCAGGGAGGAACCCTGCTGCTCGACGAGATCACCGAGATGGATCTGGGGTTGCAGGCCAAGCTGCTGCGGGTCTTGCAGGAGAAAGAGGTGGAGCGGCTCGGCAGCCGCAAGATGATCCCCCTCGATGTGCGGGTCATTGCCACCAGCAACCGGGATCTGAAAAAAGCGGTGCAGGACGGGTTGTTCCGCGAGGATCTCTACTATCGCCTCAACGTCTTCCCCCTGCGCTGGACGGCGCTCTGGGAGCGCCCGGGGGACATTCTTCCCCTGGCGGAGCATCTGCTGGCGCTGCATGCCAGCCAGATGGGGCTGCCGACGCCGCAGCTTGCAGAGGGCGCCCGAGAGCGTCTGATGGCTCACCCCTGGCCCGGCAACGTGCGCGAGCTCGACAACGTGGTGCAGCGCGCCCTGATCCTCTGTCCAGACGGCCTCATCGACTGTGAGCACCTGATCCTGGAGGAGACGGACGAGACCCTGGTGCGCCCGCTCGAGCGGCTGTCAGGGGAGGGGCTCGGTGGCGAACTCAAGCAGCAGGAGCACCAGATCATTCTGGACACCCTGCAGGAGTGCAACGGCAGTCGCAAAGCGGTGGCCGACAAGCTCGGCATCAGCCCGCGCACCCTGCGCTACAAGCTGGCCCAGATGCGTGACGCCGGCATCGAGCTGCCCGCCTAGTCCTGACAAGCGCATGGCCTTGCCGGTCCGGCTCGATTATCATGGGCCCTGACGATCGGAATCCGGCTCCCCGCGCAGTACATGGGGAGCCCAGCTAGGAGACCCCCATGATCTCTCATCGTAAACTGGAAAGCCTGCTCAACCACCTGCTCGAACCCCATGCCATCAAGGATTACTGCCCCAACGGCCTGCAGGTGGAGGGGCGCGAGCGCATTCGCAAGGTGGTGACCGGCGTCACCGCCAGCCAGGCCCTCATCGATGCCGCCGTGGCCGCCGGGGCCGATGCCATCCTAGTTCATCACGGCTACTTCTGGAGCGGCGAGCCGGCCCAGATCACCGGCATGAAACAGCGCCGCATCAAGACTCTGCTGACCCACGACATCAACCTGTTTGCCTATCACCTGCCGCTGGACGTGCACCCGGAGGTGGGCAACAACGCCCAGCTTGCCAGGCTGCTTGGCATCAAGGTGCGTCGCGGCCTCGAACCCTGGAACAGCAAGAGCGTCGCCATGGTGGGCAAGCTGGAGGAGCCCATGAGCGGCAGCGATTTTGCCAAGC
Source organism: Aeromonas sp. LsrichE-8G (assembly GCF_022869435.1). Classification (NCBI taxonomy): domain Bacteria; kingdom Pseudomonadati; phylum Pseudomonadota; class Gammaproteobacteria; order Aeromonadales; family Aeromonadaceae; genus Aeromonas; species Aeromonas sp. LsrichE-8G. The sequence continues at coordinate 6,002 of NZ_JALIHH010000244.1, read as the reverse complement.
TGATTGCCGAGCGTCTCGGTCGCGAGCCGCTTCATTGTGGTGACAGTGGTCCCGAGCTCATCCGCTCCGTGGCCTGGTGCACCGGCGGTGGTCAGAGCTACATCAGCCAGGCGGCGGAGCAGGGCATCGATGCCTTCATCTCCGGCGAAGCCTCCGAGCAGACCATCCACACCGCCCGCGAGATGGGCATGCACTTCTACGCCGCAGGCCACCACGCCACCGAACGTTACGGCGTCAAGGCGCTGGGAGAGTGGCTCGCCACCGTGCACGGGTTGGAGGTCACCTTTATCGATATCGACAATCCGGTGTAGGGCCGATTAGCCGCGCAGCGGCGTCATCGGATGTGATGACAGGCATTGCGCTGGTCGATGGAAATGACAAGGGAGGCCTGAGCCTCCCTTGTTGTGTCTTACTGCTGCTCGCGGTTACTCGCTGGCATAGCCTGCCAGGCCAAGCTGCTTGCCATCGAGGAAGGCAGACCCTTCTCGCATCTGCAAGCGCCCTTCACAGAACCACTGCACCACCAGTGGGTAGATGCTGTGCTCCTGCACCTGGACCCGGGCGGCGACCTCGTCTGCACTGTCCCCTTCGAAGATGGGGACCCGTGCCTGGAGGATCACCGGGCCGCCGTCGAGCTCTTCGGTGACGAAGTGGACGCTGGCGCCGTGCTCGTCATCACCGGCCTCGATGGCGCGCTGGTGGGTGTGCAGACCCTGGTATTTTGGCAGCAACGAGGGGTGGATGTTGATCATCCTCCCCGCGAAGTGGCGCACGAGGTCGGCGCTCAGGATCCGCATAAAGCCGGCCAGCACCACCAGATCCGGCTGATAATCCGCCATCAGGGCCAGCAGGGCGGCATCATACTCCTCCCGGCTGGCGAACTGCTGCTGGGCCAGGATGGCGGTTGCCACCCCGGCTTCCCTGGCACGCACCAGGCCATAGGCATCAGCCTTGTTGCTGATGACGCCGACCACCTGACCGGCAATCTTGCCGCCGGCACAGCCATCGAGGATGGCCTGCAGGTTGCTGCCGCTGCCTGAGATGAGGACGAGGATGCGTTTCATAGGGGAGGTCATCTGGCCGTTGATCCGATCATTCATTGAATGATGACCTGCTCCTCACCATCGGCCGCCTTGGCGATGTGGCCGATGTGCCAGGCGTTCTCGCCTTCGGCCTTGAGCAGGGCCAGTGCCTTGTCCAGCTGATCCGCCGGCAGGGCGATGATCATGCCGACGCCGCAGTTGAAGGTGCGATACATCTCGTGGCGGGTGACGTTGCCTGCCTGTTGCAGCCAGCTGAACACCGCCGGCCACTGCCAGCTCTGCTCGTCGATGACCGCCTGGGTGTTGGCGGGCAGCACGCGCGGGATGTTCTCCCAGAAGCCGCCGCCGGTGATGTGGGACAGGGCGTGGATCTCGCACTCCTTGATGAGCTTGAGCACGGGCTTCACATAGATGCGGGTCGGCTCCAGCAGGGCGTTGGCCAGGGTGGTGTCACCCAGCGGCTGCTGCACGTCGGCCTTGGAGACTTCCAGGATCTTGCGAATGAGGGAGAAGCCGTTGGAGTGGGGACCGCTGGCGGCCAGGGCGATCAGGGCATCCCCTTCGCCAACCTTGCTGCCGTCGATGATCTCGCTCTTTTCCACCACGCCGACACAGAAACCGGCGATGTCGTAATCTTCCCCTTCATACATGCCAGGCATTTCGGCAGTTTCACCGCCGACCAGGGCACAGCCGGACTGTTCGCAGCCGGCGCCGATGCCGGTGACCACGGCAGCGGCAGTGTCCACGTCCAGTTTGCCGGTGGCATAGTAGTCGAGGAAGAAGAGGGGCTCGGCGCCCTGCACGATGAGGTCATTGACGCACATGGCGACCAAGTCGATCCCCACGGTGTCGTGCTTCTTCAGGTCGATGGCCAGACGCAGCTTGGTGCCCACCCCGTCGGTACCGGAGACCAGTACCGGTTCCTTGTAGCCAGCAGGGATTTGACACAGGGCCCCAAAGCCGCCAAGACCACCAAGGACTTCAGGACGACGAGTGCGTTTTGACACGCCCTTGATACGTTCAACCAGTGCATTGCCGGCATCGATATCTACGCCAGCATCCTTGTAGCTCAGTGAGGTTTTGTCAGTCACGCGTATTCCCCGTCATATAAAGAAGTGGAGGGTAAAATTCGGGGCGTATTCTACCAGCGGGCACGAAAAACCAGAAAGAAAATCGTTTGCGCGTTTTTGAATCGAAAAGCTCTACAAGCCGTGGCTTTTGTTGTATGATTCCGCGATTTTTTTGGCGCCGGTTAGAGGAGATAATAATGAAAGTCGTTGAAGTCAAACACCCCCTGGTCAAGCACAAGATCGGCCTGATGCGCGAAGGCGACATCAGCACCAAGCGTTTCCGTGAACTGGCCAAGGAAGTGGGCAGTTTGTTGACCTACGAAGCGACCTCTGACTTCGAAACCGAAAAAGTGACCATCGATGGCTGGAACGGCCCTGTGGAAGTCGACCAGATCAAGGGCAAGAAGGTCACCGTCGTGCCCATCCTGCGCGCCGGTCTTGGCATGATGGATGGGGTGCTGGAGCACATGCCGAGCGCCCGCGTCAGCGTGGTCGGTATCTATCGCGATGAAGAGACCCTGCAGCCTGTCCCCTACTTCGAGAAGATCGTCAGCAACATCGAAGAGCGTCTGGCCCTGGTCATCGACCCCATGCTGGCCACCGGCGGCTCCATGATCGCCACCATCGATCTGCTCAAGAAGAAAGGTTGCCAGTCCATCAAGGTGCTGGTGCTGGTTGCCGCCCCCGAAGGCATCAAGGCCCTGGAGGCCGCTCACCCGGACGTGGAGCTGTTCTGTGCCTCCATCGACCAAGGGCTGAACGAGAAGGGCTATATCGTCCCGGGTCTGGGGGATGCTGGCGACAAGATCTTCGGCACCAAGTAAGCATCACCCCATCGCCGCGCCCAAGGCGCGCAAACGGAGCCGGCACCCTGCCGGCTCCGCTGTTTCTCCCCCCTTTGCTTGCTGCCATGCGCGCCTTGCCGCTACCATAAGCACCATCCCCCATTTCGAGAATCTTCTTTATGCTGAAACGCTTAGCGACTCTCCTCTGCTGCTGTCTGCCTCTCGTGGTGTCGGCCGCCCAGGTAACCGACCTCTATCAGGGCAAGGCTCCCACCAGTGGCGACATGACGGCCGCCCAGTCCCAGGCGCTGGGGGATGTGCTCGTCAAGGTGACGGGCAAGCGCGATATCCTCACCCAGCCGGATGTGGTGAAGGCCCTGGCGGCGCCGGCGGATTACGTGCAGCAATACAGCTATCAGGACATCGGCTCGGTCAAGTTTCTCAAGGCGAATTTCAATGTGGCCAAGGTGAACGCCCTGGTTGGCCAGAGCAAGTTTGCCCTGCTTGGCCCGGTGCGGCCGCAGGTCGCTATCTGGCTGGTGGTCGACGAAGGGGAGCGGCGCATTCTGCCGGATCAGTCCGGCGATGGCTGGTCCGAGGCGCTGCGTGCCCAGACCCAGGCCATGGGGCTGCCGGTCAGTCTCCCGCTGATGGACTTGGATGACAACATGGCGGTCAATGCCACCGATGTCTGGGGCCGCTTTGCCGATCCCGTGCTCCAGGCGAGCCAGCGTTACGGCGCCGAAATGGTGGTGCTCGGCAAACTGAGCCCGGAGGGGGAGGCCTGGAGCATCGACTGGGGTCTTTATGGTACCAAGCCGGGGGCGCAGGCAGGAGAGCTGACCGAGCTGACCAAGGGCTCGGGTTCAGGTACCCAGGCCGAGGTGGCAAAGGGCTTTGCCGATGCCCTGGCCGGTTGGCTGGTGCAGCAGTACGGTACCCGTCTCTCCGGTGTCGCTTCCAGCCAGACCCTGGTGGTGGAGGGGCTGTCCGACATCGATGGCATGATCCAGATCCAGAAGCTGCTGCAGGAGATGGCCAGTGTCACCAAGGTGGCCATCGGCAAGCTGGAAGGGGACAAGGTGACCTTCAACCTCTCGCTGCAGGGGGACAAAGCCGAGCTGGTGAGGGGGTTGCAACTTGAGAGCCGCCTGCATCAGGTGGAAGACAACGAGAGCGGCCTGCGCTATCAATGGTCGCAGCCCTGATCCCGGGGAAGGATCCTGACCGCCCGGCATGGTCCGGGCGGTTCTCTATCTGCCCCGCTGGTGATACACTTGCCCGCAAATATCACAGTCAAAGCCCAACGAGTGAAGCAACCGGCCCAACTGTCTTTAGCCGTACAACTACCGGATGATGAAACCTTCGTCAGTTTTTATCCCGGCAACAACGCCCATCTGATCACCGCCCTCAAGAATGCGGCCATCGGTCAGGGCTCGCCCTTCCTCTATTTCTGGGGAGCCAAGGGGTCGGGCCGCTCCCATCTGCTCCATGCTACCTGTGCCGAGGTCAACGCCCGCGACGCGGCGGCGGCCTATCTCTCCCTCGATCAGTTCGAACAGCTCGACCCCAGCATGCTCGATGCTTTGGAGAGCCTGCCCCTGGTCTGTCTTGACAGCCTGGAGGCGATCGCCGGCAACGCCCTGTGGGAGCGGGCCCTGTTCGACTTCTACAATCGCTGGAAGGAGAAGGGGGAGGGGACGCTCATCGTTACCGGCTGCAGCGCGCCACGCAAGCTGGGGCTGCAACTGCCGGATCTCGCGTCCCGTCTCGACTGGGGAGTGAGCTTCCACCTCGACGAGCTGGACGACGAGGGCAAACTCAGCGCCCTGCAACTGCGCGCCGAGCTGCGGGGTTTCAAGCTGCCCATCGACGTGGGCCGTTTCCTGCTCAACCGCCTCTCCCGCGATATGCGCACCCTGCTTGCCACCCTCAATCGTCTCGACAACGCCTCCTTCCGTGCCAAGCGCAAGCTGACCATCCCTTTCGTCAAAGAGATCCTCGAGCTCTGAAAACCTATCCCATCTTAAATGCGAAAGGGGACTCCCTCCGACGTAGGTGGGAGGGGAATTTCGCCGGGGCGTCAGCCCCGCTGGTTTTGAATGTATTGCTTGATCACCTCCAACGGTGCTCCGCCGCAAGAGCCCGCAAAGTAAGAGCGTGACCAGAGTACGGGTTTGCTGTAAGCACCTCTCAAGTCCAGAAATTCATTACGCAGTCGCCTTGATGTGACCGCCTTTAACGAGTTCACCAGTACCGATAGCTGCACCGTTGGCGCGTACTCTATCAGCATGTGAACATGATCAGCCTCTCCGTCACACTCTTTCAGTTCCGCACCAAAACCTCTGCAAACCTCTGCCGCACACTGACCGAATGAAGCGTGATGCAGATCCCCCAGTATCGGCTTTCGATACTTGGTAATAAACACCAAATGTACGTGCAAAACGTAGGCCGCATGGCGTGATTTATTAATTTTAGTGAATTGCATTCTGTCACTCAATCGGGCTTAATAGATATGGCAATAATTCTACACACTGAGCGCTAAATGCAAATTCTGAAAGCCTACAAGTTCCGACTCGAACCGACAGCCCAACAAGCGCAACGCCTGCGCCAGTTGGGCGGTTGTGCTCGTTATGTCTGGAATCACGGGCTGGCAGAAACCAAACGCATTCTGGATGCTGGCGAAAAACTGCCTTCTGCCTTTGAGCTGAACAGGATGCTCACCAGTTGGAAGAAAGACCCAGAAATGGCCTTTCTGGCCGAGGCATATACCGACAACCTCCAGCAGAAGCTCAAGGATTTGCATGGCGCGTGGATGCGCTGCTTTGATAAGAAACTCGCCGCCAAGGCACCCGTATTCAAGAAAAAAAGCGACAACCGCGACGCTATCCGGTTCGTCAACTTCGACAAGTATTGCCGCCTTGAAAAGGGTCGCGTGAAGCTGCCTGCCGGGCTGGTGTGGGTCAAGTTCCGTCAGTCCCAGCCAGTTGAAGGGAAAATTAAAAACGCGACCGTCAGCCAAGCAGCCGGGCACTGGTATATCTCCTTTCAGGTCGAGCAGGAGACGCTTGAGCCAATTCACCCCTCCGGCTCAATGGTCGGGC
>NZ_JALIHH010000243.1:22478-22597 GCF_022869435.1 Aeromonas sp. LsrichE-8G | reverse complement strand
AAAGGGCCGTTGGAGACCACAACGTTGATAGGTGGGGTGTGTAAGCGTAGCGATACGTTGAGCTAACCCATACTAATTACCCGTGAGGCTTAACCATACAACACCCAAGAAGTGTTTCT
>NZ_JALIHH010000243.1:0-22212 GCF_022869435.1 Aeromonas sp. LsrichE-8G | reverse complement strand
GGCTGGCTGCGAGGATGACACCTCACAAACAAGCAGCAAAAGATTTAGCGAAAGCTAACCGAATGCGGAGCGGTAGTTCAGTCGGTTAGAATACCGGCCTGTCACGCCGGGGGTCGCGGGTTCGAGTCCCGTCCGCTCCGCCACTACTCAAGAAGCCCAGTCTAACGACTGGGCTTTTTTTCTTTTCCGGCACAGCACTCCTTTTCCCTCACCTCAACACCGCCATCATCCGATTATCGCCCCTGAGAGAGGTTGCCGCTATAATGGCCGCCCTCAAGCAAGGTGGTGGTATGAAAGCAGAGTATCTACAGCGATTCGGGGGCATAGCCCGTCTTTATGGTCAGAGTGCGCTGCGCTCCTTCAGCCAGGCGAAAATCTGCGTGGTCGGGATCGGTGGCGTCGGCTCCTGGGCGGCCGAGGCGCTGGCTCGGGCCGGTATCAACCAGATCACTCTGATCGACATGGATGACATCTGCATCACCAACACCAATCGCCAGATCCACGCCATGCAGGGCACGGTCGGCCGTCTCAAGACGGAGGTGATGGCCGAGCGCATCCGTGCCATCAACCCGGATTGCGAGGTGATCGAGGTGGATGACTTCGTCACCGCCGACAACCTGGGCGAGCATATCAAGCGGGAGTTTGACTATGTGGTGGATGCCATCGACTCGGTCAAGGCCAAGGTGGCGCTGATTGCCTTCTGCAAGCGCAACAAGATCCCGGTGATCGTGGCGGGCGGTGCCGGCGGGCAGATGGACCCGACCCAGATCACCGTGGCCGACCTGGCCAAGACCATTCAGGATCCGCTGGCCGCCAAGGTGCGCTCCGACCTGCGCCGACTGCACAACTTCAGCAAGAATCCGGCGCGCAAATTCGGGGTGGAGTGTGTCTTCTCAACCGAGCAGCTGAGTTATCCGGATGGCAATGGCGGCACCTGCCAGGCCAAGGCGGCCAGCGACGGCAATATGAAGATGGATTGCGCCTCCGGCTTCGGTGCCGTGACGCCGGTGACGGCGACCTTTGGCTTGGTTGCTGCGTCCCGGGTATTGAAGAAGATTGCCGAGCGGGGAGCCCGCGCCGAGAAAGAGGCCGGAAATGAAGGCGCAGGGTCGATTGGCGAAGCCTAATCGACCACTGGACAAGGCGGATTAGACGGCCAGCCCCCGGATTGCCAACACAATAGCTCTGAGCCCGTTGCCCCGCGACGGGCTCAAGTGTTTCTCCAGCCCCAGTTCGGTGAAATAATCCTCCATGTCGAAGGAGTGGATCGTCGCTGCAGATTGGTGGTTGAGCGCCGCCAGTACGATGACGATCAGACCACGCACAATGCGGGCATCGGAATCGCAAGCAAAGTGCCAGTTACCATCCTCACCTTTCTCCCCCTTCAGCCAGGCCTGGCTTTCGCAGCCTTTCAGGCGGTGCTCTTCGGTCTGCCACTCTGCGGGCCAGGCGGGTAGCTGTCTGCCGAGCTGGATGATGAGTCGGTACTGGTTCTCCCAGCCGTGGGCTGCGGCAAACTGCTGGCGGATGGCGTCGGCATCGGGCTCAAGGCCTATGGGGGTATAGGTTGCGAGGCTGTTCATTGGATTGTCTGCCTTAGAAGAAGTCACGGAGTTTGTGCAGGGCGGCCAGCAGGGCGTCGACATCGTCCCGATTGTTGTAGCAGGCCAGGGAGGCACGCATCGTGCCGCCGATACCGAGCGATTCCATCAGCGGCATGGCGCAGTGATGGCCGATCCGCAGGGCTATACCCTGCATGTCGAGCAGGGTGGCGGCATCTTGCGGGTGGATGTCGTCCAGCAGAAAGGAGACCGCGCCGGCGCGCTGACCGGGTTCGCCGACCAGACGCAGCCCTGGCACCTGTTGCAGTCCGGCAACCAGATAGTCGGTCAGCGCCGCGTCATGGCTGGCCAATGAATCCTTGTCCTGCTCCATCACAAAGCCGATGGCTGCGGCCAGGCCGATGGCGCCGGCAATATGGGGGGTGCCTGCCTCGAATTTGAAGGGCAGGGTGTTGAAGGTGGTACCGGCAAAGCTGACCCTGTCGATCATCTCGCCTCCCGCTTGCCAGGGCGGCATCCGTTCCAATAGCTCGGTGCGGCCCCACAATACGCCGATGCCGGTCGGGCCATAGAGCTTGTGACCGGAGAAGGCGTAGAAGTCGCAGCCGATGGCCTGCACATCCACCTCGAAGTGGGCCACTGCCTGGGCGCCGTCGATCAGGGTCAGGGCGCCGACCGCCTTGGCCGCCGCCACTATCTGCTCGACTGGGTTGACGGTGCCAAGGGCATTGGAGACGTGGGCCACACTCACCAGTCGGGTACGTGGTCCCAGCAGGGCGTGATAGGCGGCCAGATCGAGATCGCCCCGCTCATCGAGGGGGATGACCCGGATCACCGCACCGGTGCGTTGGGCGACCAGCTGCCAGGGGACGATGTTGGCGTGGTGCTCCAAGGTGCTGAGCACGACTTCATCCCCCGCCCTCAGCTCGCTCATTCCCCAGCTCTGGGCCACCAGATTGATAGCCTCCGTGGTGCCGCGGGTCCAGATCACCTCGTGGCTGCGGGGTGCATTGATAAAGCGGGCAACCGTCTCGCGGGCGGCCTCGAAGGCACGGGTAGCCCGGCCGCTCAGGGCATGGGCGGCGCGGTGCACGTTGGCATTGTCGGCCCGATAATAGTGCGCGATGGCATCCAGCACCACCTGGGGTTTCTGGGTGGTGGCGGCATTGTCCAGATAGACCAGAGGGTGGCCGTTGACCTCTTGTGCCAAGGCCGGAAACTGGCTGCGCAGCCGGGCGTGCTGTTGCTGGTTCATGCTCCCCTCATATCATCTGGAAAAGTCGGCCATGATCCGGAAAATAGCGGTCAAACACAAGGCGCAGTGGCGGGATATTGCCTGCGGTTTCGGCTGCCTGCGGGATCTCTGTTACAATGCCGCCCCTCATCATAAGCCAAGAGATCCGGCCCATGAAGCTCAACCCCAATCAGAACGAAGCGGTCAAGTTTGTCTCCGGCCCTTGCCTGGTGCTGGCGGGTGCCGGATCGGGCAAGACCCGCGTCATCACCAACAAGATTGCCTATCTGGTACAGCAGTGCGGCTACAGCGCGCGCAACATCGCCGCCGTCACTTTCACCAACAAGGCCGCGCGGGAGATGAAGGAGCGGGTCGGCCAGACCCTGGGTCGCAAGGAGGCGCGGGGGCTGATGGTCTCCACTTTCCACACTCTGGGGCTCGAGATCATCCGCCGAGAGCACAAGAGCCTGAACCTCAAGGCCAACTTCTCCCTGTTCGACGATACCGACCAGCTGGCGCTGCTGAAAGAGCTGACCGAGGCGGAGCTCGACAACGACAAGGACAAGCTCTCGGCCCTTATCAGCCAGATCTCCAACTGGAAGAACGACCTCATCCTGCCGGCTCGCGCCATGCGCATCGCCCGAGGCCCGGAAGAAGTGTTGCTGGCCCAGCTCTATGAGCGCTATCACCGCCAGATGGTGGCCTACAACGCGCTGGATTTTGACGATCTCATCGTGATGCCGACCCTGTTGCTCAAGAGCAACGAGGAGGTACGCACCCGCTGGCAGAACAAGATCCGTTATCTGCTGGTCGACGAATATCAGGACACCAACACCAGCCAGTACGAGCTGGTGAAGCAGATTGTCGGCGAGCGGGCCCGTTTTACCGTGGTGGGAGACGATGACCAGTCCATCTACTCCTGGCGTGGTGCCAAGCCGCAGAACCTGGTGCTGCTGAACGAGGATTTTCCCAGCCTCAAGCTCATCAAGCTGGAGCAAAACTACCGCTCCAAGCGGCGCATCCTCAAGTGTGCCAACATCCTGATCGCCAACAACCCCCACGTCTACGACAAGGCGCTCTTCTCCGAGCTGGACGAGGGGGTGAAGCTCAAGGTGCTGTTTGCCAAGAATGAGGAGCACGAGGCGGAGCGTATCGCCGCCGAGCTGATGGGCCACAAGTTCATGAACCGCACCCGGTTCAAGGATTACGCGATCCTCTATCGGGGCAACCATCAGTCGCGCATCTTCGAGAAGGCGCTGATGACCAACCGCATTCCCTACCGTATCTCCGGCGGTACCTCGTTTTTCTCCCGCACCGAGATCAAGGACATCATGGCCTACCTCAAGCTGCTAGTTAACCCGGATGAGGACACTGCCTTCCTGCGGGTGGTCAACCTGCCGCGCCGCGAGATAGGCCCCACTACCCTCGAAAAACTGGGCCAGTACGCCAACCAGCGCGGCAAGAGCCTGTTTGCCGCCAGCTTCGAGCTGGGGCTGGAGCAACACCTCTCCGGGCGCGGTCTATCCGCCCTGCAGGCCTTCACCAACTGGCTGGTGAGGCTTGGCGATCAGGCGCTGCGCGGCAATCCGGTGGAGGCGGTACGGGACATGATCAAGGAGATCCACTACGAGGAGTGGCTCTATGAGACCTCCCCCAGTCCGAAGGCGGCGGAGATGCGGATGCAAAACGTCTCCACCCTTTATCGCTGGATCAGCGAGATGCTGGAAGGGGACGAGCTGGAAGAGTCGATGACGCTTGCACAGGTGGTTACCCGGCTCACCCTGCGGGACATGATGGAGCGCAACGAAGGGGAGGATGAGGCGGATCAGGTGCAGCTGATGACCCTGCACGCCTCCAAGGGGCTGGAATTTCCCTATGTCTACATGGTGGGCATGGAGGAGGGGCTGCTGCCCCACCAGACCAGCATCGACGAGGATAATGTGGAGGAGGAGCGGCGCCTCGCCTACGTGGGGATCACCCGGGCCCAGACCGAACTGACCTTTACTCTCTGCAAGGAGCGCCGCCAGTTTGGCGAGTCGGTGCGGCCGGAGCCGAGCCGCTTCCTGCTGGAGCTGCCCCAGGATGACCTGGAGTGGGAAAACCAGAAGAAGGTGACGGCCGAGGAGCGCCAGCAGAAGGGGCAGGTTGGTGTCGCCAACCTGCGGGCCCTGTTCAAGAAGGATTGAGGTCGGAAGGCTTGGTCTCTCGAGAAGCCTGACCCAGCAGAGGGGGAATATCGGCTCCCGGCAGCGGGGGCGAGATGTGGCGCCCCTGCCCGAGGGCGCAGCCAAGCTCGATGAGCTTTTGCAACTGCTGCTGATTTTCGATCCCCTCGACCACCAGGGTGAAGTCGAGGTCCTGGCAGATGTCCCGCATGGCGCGGATAAGCGCCAGATCCTTGGGTGAGTTCAACATGCGATGGGTGAAGCTGTCGTCCACCTTGATGTAATCCACCGGGAAGTGAAACAGGGCGTTGAGGGAAGAGAAGCCGGTGCCGAAGTCATCCAGGCTGACCTGGATCCCTTTCGCCCTCAGTTCATGCAGGGCAGTGAGGGAGTCGGCACTCTGCCGGGAGAGCTCGCGTTCGTTGAACTCAAAGATGAAACATGCGGGGATGACACCCTCCTCCTCCATGATGGTGAGCAGTTGCATGATCTGCTCGTGGCTGGCCAGGTGCTTGCCGGAGAGGTTGATGGCTATCCTGAAACGACCGACCCCGGAGGCGGGTTGCCAAAGCTTCAGTTGCTGGCAGGTGCGCTTGAGGATCTGGCGGTCCAGATCCTGAATGAGGCCGCACTGTTCCGCCAGAGGAATGAAGTCGAATGCATCCTTGAGCTCCCCTTCCTCCGTTATCCAGCGCGCCATCACCTCCAGTCCGACCAGGCGGCTGTCACACAGCCTGATCACCGGCTGGAAGTAGGGCACAATCCGCCCTTCCCGCAAGGCTCTGAAGAGCCGCTCTTCCGGTGACCCCGCCTGTTCGGTACAGGCCTCCGAATACATGACGATGCGGCTGCGGCCGTTACGCTTGGCCTGGTACATGGCGAGGTCTGCCTGGTGCAGCAGTTCACTGACATCGGCCGTTTGCTCCGTCACGTTGGCGACCCCCAGACTGACGGTGATGGTCAGTTCGTTGCCCTGGAGCCGGAACGGATGGCCGATACGGCCAATCAGGCGATTGAGCACGGGGCTGATGTCCTCTTCCCGCTGGCTGTTGTCAAGATAGATGACGAATTCGTCCCCTCCGAGCCTCGCCACCATGTCATTTTGCCGGATGCAGCCTTGCAGCCTGCTGCCCAGCTCCTGCAGCAACTGATCGCCGGCACTGTGGCCCAGGGCGTCATTGACCTGCTTGAAGTGATCCACATCGACGAAAATCAGGGTGAAGCCGGCTGTCTGGTAACGGCGGTAGCGGGTCATGGCATGATGCAGGTGATTCATCAGCAGCGCCCGGTTTGGCAACTGGGTCAGCGGGTCGTGCAGGGCATTGAACTGGAGCCGCCGCTCCAGCTCCTGATGATGCTTGAGCCGTTTCTGCAACCTCAAGTTGGTTTGGCGCAGCTGTTGGAGTCGCTGGTTGATGGACTCCTCCGAGTTGAGCTCATCGAGTTGCTGTCGCACCCTTTTGAGCTCCAGCAACAGGGTCAGCTGATGGCGCAGGAAATCGAGGAACAGCCTGTCATCGGTTTCCAGAGGCCGGGTCATGTTGAGGATGAGGTGGGCAAAGTATTGCTGCTGCTGGCGCAGGGGCAGGCTGTACCAGTAAAGTCCCTCTTCATGGCGCTCTACGCTGTTGGTGCTGTGGCACATGGCCCGAATGATGTCATCGTCGTATGTCAGGTGTGGTGGATAGAGTCGCTCCAGTCGCTGGTTTTCCAGCCGGATCAGCAACATGTCGCTGACCGAGAGCATCTGGCGCAACACAGCTTCCAACTGGGCAAACAGGGCATGCTGAGGCAGGTTGTGAGCCAGGCGCATCACTCGGCCGATCTTCTCGATTTTCTCCTGCCACTGGGGATCCCGCTGCATGAGAGGGGAAGCCTGCCCCGCCAGCTGGGTACCGGTCTGGGTTTCGTGCAGGCGTTTGGCCAGGCACTCCAGCAGCAGCCTCAGGGTGGGGGCCTGATCCGGGGTGCTGCGTGCCAGCAACCACTGCACGTCGATATGCTCCACAGGCTGCACGCACCAGCCCTGACCTTCATCGAGCCGGGTGAGCTGTTCGGTGAGGCGAGGTTCTTCCCGTCCCAATTGTTGCTTGAACACGTCGGGAAGCTGATAGGTGTAGCGCCAGTTCAGCCCCCCGTCGGCCAGCCCCAGCATGGCGAAATGTTGCAGAGGGCAGAGTGTGTCCAGCATACCGACCAGTCGGGCGTAATCCTCGGGGGAGGCAATGCCGGGGGCGGGAAAATCCATGATGGAGGAGACGACCGCCAGCAAGGAGTGCGAGTCTGGCGGTGTGGTGGGCTGAACTGACATGCAACACTCCCGAAAAAACTTACCTTCAAGCGTAGTCGGAAGTGATGGGATTGAAAGGGCTGCAAGAGGAGCCCTTTCAATTACTTAGAGCTTGTCGATCATGTAGTGAATGGCGTTCTCGATCTCTTCGTCACTGCAGGTGGCGCAGGTCCCCCGCGGTGGCATCATGCCAGCCTTGCCGGTGAAGCCTTCGATGGCGTGTTTGCGCAAGGTGTCGAATCCCTGGGCGATGCGTGGCTCCCAGGCGGCCTTGTCACCTCGCTTGGGGGCGCCAGCGGCACCGGTATCATGGCAGGCGAAGCAGGCACCCTTGAACACGGTCTCGCCGTCACGTGGGCCGGAGGAGGCTGCCGCAGGCGCGGCCGCCGCGGTCGCAATGCCTTCCAGATCCTTGGCGGTATAAACCTGGCCAACCGGGGCAATACGCTCGGCGATGGCCTCTGTCGACATGTCATCGGCGGCAAGGACGGCGCCGGACAGAGTGGCGGCCGCCATCCCGGCAGCCAGCAAATAGCTCAGTTTTTTCAACACGCTCATGTACTCCCAGCAGGCTCTTATTATCCCCAGAAAACGACGGGATTATAACCGAATAGTTACAGCCATTTAAACGCTTGTGTGTGAAGTGTTAAGCAATCTGCAAACAAAGTGGCAGAGCGGGAAGGGGTGATGCCAAATAAAAAAACCCGGCATACGCCGGGTGTAGTGAGGCTGAACAAAATAGGGCGCGCTGATTGCCCAGGCGCCCCTCGCGTGTCCTCAATCCCAGTTCAGGATCACCTTGCCGGACTTGCCCGAGCCCATGGCTTCGAAGCCCTGCTGGAAGTCATCGATATGGAAATGGTGGGTGATGATGGGGCTGAGATCCAGGCCAGACTGGATGAGGCTTGCCATCTTGTACCAGGTTTCGAACATTTCGCGGCCGTAGATCCCCTTGATGAAGAGTCCCTTGAAGATCACCTTGCCCCAGTCGATGGCCATGGTGGAGGGAGGAATGCCGAGCATGGCGATTTTGCCGCCGTGGTTCATCTTGTCGATCATGTCCTGGAAGGCGCTGGGTACCCCGGACATCTCCAGCCCCACATCGAACCCTTCGGTCATGCCGAGATCTTCCATGACATCGGAGAGCTTCTCTTTGGCCACGTTGACGGCACGGGTGGCGCCCATCTTGCGGGCCAGTTCCAGCCGGTATTCGTTGACGTCGGTGATCACCACGTGACGGGCGCCAACGTGACGGCAGACGGCAGCGGCCATGATGCCGATGGGGCCTGCGCCGGTGATGAGCACGTCTTCACCCACCAGATCGAAGGAGAGGGCGGTGTGCACGGCGTTGCCGAACGGATCGAAGATGGCGGCCAGCTCATCGGGGATGTTGTCCGGCAGCTTGAAGGCGTTGAAGGCCGGGATCACCAGGTATTCGGCGAAGGAACCCGGGCGGTTCACACCCACACCAATGGTGTTGCGGCACAGGTGGGTGCGACCGGCACGGCAGTTGCGGCAGTGGCCGCAGGTGATGTGGCCTTCGCCGGAGACGCGATCGCCGATGGCGAAGCCGCGCACTTCCTGGCCGACGGCGACCACCTCTCCCACATACTCGTGCCCCACCACCATGGGGACGGGAATGGTCTTCTGGGCCCACTCGTCCCAGTTGTAGATGTGCATGTCGGTGCCGCAGATGGCGGTCTTGCGGATCTTGATGAGCAGATCGTTGTGGCCGAGCTCGGGAGCCGGGACATCGGTCATCCAGATGCCGACTTCGGATTTGAGTTTGGAGAGTGCTTTCATGACAGATTCCTCACGGCGCCATGCCGGGTACAGAGGGTAATAAAATGGGGCCCAACCTTGGCCCCCGTTTTAATCAGCCAGCCATGTGATCAAATCACACCGAGCTCGCGACCGATGCGAATGAAGGCATCGATCGCCTTGTCCAGTTGCTCCCGGGTATGGGCGGCGGACATCTGGGTCCGGATGCGCGCCTGACCCTTGGGTACCACGGGGAAGGAGAAGCCCACCACGTAGATACCGGCGGCCAGCATGCGGCTCGCCATCTCGGCGGCCAGTTTGGCATCCCCCAGCATGACCGGAATGATGGCGTGATCGGCGCCGGCCAGGGTAAAGCCGGCGGCGCTCATGCGCTCGCGGAAGTAGGCACTGTTCTCCTTGAGGCGGGCACGCAGGTCGTGACCCTCGGCCAGCATGTCGATCACCTTGATGGTGGCCGAAACGATGGAGGGTGCCAGGGAGTTGGAGAAGAGGTAGGGACGGGAGCGCTGACGCAACCAGTCGATCACCTCTTTCTTGCCGGATGTGTAGCCACCGGACGCGCCACCCAGCGCCTTGCCCAGGGTACCGGTGATGATGTCGACCCGTTCCATCACCTCGCAGTATTCGTGGGTGCCGCGGCCGTTCTCACCGATGAAGCCGACGGCGTGGGAGTCATCCACCATCACCAGCGCGTCGTACTTGTCGGCCAGATCGCAGATGGATTTGAGGTCGGCGATGACGCCATCCATGGAGAAGACGCCGTCGGTGGCGATCAGCTTGAAGCGGGCGCCGTCTGCATCGGCCTGCTTGAGCTGGGCTTCCAGTTCGGCCATGTTGTTGTTGGCGTAGCGATAGCGCCTGGCCTTGCACAACCGCACCCCATCGATGATGGAGGCATGGTTGAGGGCGTCGGAGATGATGGCGTCTTCGGCACTGAAAAGGGTCTCGAACAGACCGCCGTTGGCGTCGAAGCAGGAGGAATAGAGGATGCTGTCTTCGGTGCCGAGGAAGGCGGACAGCTTCTGCTCCAGCTCCTTGTGCTGGTCCTGGGTACCGCAGATGAAGCGCACGGAGGCCATGCCGAAGCCGTGGCTCTCGAGCCCCTGATGGGCGGCGGCAATCAGGTCGGGGTGGTTGGCCAGCCCCAGGTAGTTGTTGGCACAGAAGTTCAGTACCTGCTCGCCACCCACCGCAATCTGGGCCTGCTGGGCCGAGGTGATGATGCGCTCCTGCTTGTATAGCCCTTCCGCCTTGACCTGTTCGAGCTGTTCGGTCAGGTGACGATAGAATCCGTTAGACATCCTCGGTCCTCATTGCTGTATCGACTGTGTTATCAGGATCCCGGGCCGTGCAACCCGCACGGTTCGGCGTCGTCACGGTCGCGACGAAACGCCGACAGACCCTAGAATGGGCGACATTTTACTGTAATCCCTGCGTATAAATTCAAATTTTTATGCTGATAATCAACAATTGTGAAACAGATCTCACCCGGCTGGTTGGGCCAGTTGGTGATAATGTTGCTCCAGTTGATGTATCTGGGGGGCCACCTGTGGCTGCACGTAGGGGCGCAGCAAAAACAGCACCCGCAAGACCCCCTGGTAGAGCAGGGGTTTGGTGATGCGGGTGGCCGGGGCCTGGGCGATCTGGAACGGGATCCAGCAGGTGACGACCATCTTGATGGTCTGGCCGAGATCCGGCAGGTCTTCATCGCTGACGGCGATGATACCGCCTTCGCGCAGGCTTCTGAGCAGCGTCTCCACGGTGGCACGGAGCTGCTCCTGTGCCTTGAGGTATTTCTGCTGCAGCAGCTCGTCGCGACTCAGGATGTCCGGCAGGTTCGCGTAGAAGAAGCGGAACTGCCACATCAAATAGAAGATGGCATCCAGGTAGCCCATCAGATCCTCCAGCCGGATCTCGCTGCTGCGGATCGGAGTGAAGCTGTCGCTCAGGTGGCGGGCGTACTGATCGAAGATGGAGTGGATGATGTCTTCTTTGTTTCTGAAGTGGTAGTAAAGGTTGCCCGGGCTGATGCCAAGGTGTGCGGCAATGTGGTTGGTGGTGATGTTGCGCTCGCCCTGATCGTTGAACAGCTCGGTGGCGCTGTGGATGATCCTGTCTCTGGTCTTCATCGCTGGTCCCTCTGCCGGGCCCGAAGGGGAAAAGTCATCGAGGTCGAATCCCCTTGCGGCCCGTGATAAACTTTTCGGCAATTTCAAATTGGCCCACTATACACAGCTTTAACAGGCAGTCACACGGGGCCACAACGTACGCGAGGCAAACTCCATGATCGTAGTAACTGGCGGTGCTGGCTTTATCGGCAGCAATCTGGTCAAGCAGCTGAACGCTCAAGGACGGACCGATATCGTGGTCATTGATGACCTGACCGACGGCACCAAGTTCGTCAACCTGGTCGACCTCACCATCGCCGATTACATGGACAAGGACGAGTTCCAGGCGCGGATCGTCTCCGGTGACGAATTCGAGGAATGGGATGACGGCATCGAGGTGATCTTCCACGAAGGCGCCTGCTCCGCGACCACCGAGTGGAACGGCAAGTTCATCATGGAGGTCAACTACGAGTACTCCAAGGATCTGTTCCACTACTGCATCGAGCGGGAAATTCCGTTCATCTACGCCTCTTCCGCCGCGACCTATGGCGGGCGCAACGACAACTTCATCGAAGACCCGAGGTTCGAGCAGCCCCTCAACGTCTACGGCTACTCCAAGCAGCTGTTCGATCAGTACGTGCGTCGCTGGATGCCGGAGATCAACTCCCAGGTGGTGGGTCTCAAGTACTTCAACGTCTATGGTCCCCGCGAGCAGCACAAGGGATCCATGGCGTCCGTGGCCTTCCACCTCAATACCCAGGTGAAGCAGGGTGACAATCCCAAGCTGTTCGAGGGCTGTGACGGCTTCCCGGATGGCGGCCAGATGCGCGACTTCATCTACGTGGACGACGTCTGCAAGGTGAACCTCTGGTTCTGGCAGAATCCGCAGCACTCCGGCATCTTCAACTGCGGCACCGGCCGTGCCGAGCCGTTCCAGAACGTGGCGGAAGCCGTGATCAGGCATCACCAGAAAGGCGCCATCGAATACATTCCCTTCCCGGATCACCTCAAGGGTCGCTACCAGAGCTTCACCCAGGCGGATCTCACCAAGTTGCGCGGCGTCGGCTATGACGGCGAGTTCAAGACTGTGGCCGAAGGCGTGGCCGATTACATGGCCTGGTTGAACCGGGCTTGATCCCCCTCTGGCGGGTGGCTCTGGCCACCCGTCGATCGGATGCGCTTGCATGAACATATTGATGGCTCTCTCCCAGCTCGAAGTGACGGGCGCGGAGGTCTATGCCACCACGGTCGGCAACGAGCTGACCCGCCGTGGCCACCAGGTTTTCTACGTCTCTGACACCCTGACCAAACCGACTCTGGGACCGGTCTTTCGGTTGCGCTTCAACAAGCGCAGCATCCTGCGCCGCTTCTGGCACGTCTTCTATCTCATCTATCTGATCCGCAAGCACAGGATCCAGCTTGTGCACGCCCATTCGCGCGCCTCGGGCTGGAGCAGCTACGTCGCCTGCAAGCTGACCGGCACCCCCATGATCACCACGGTGCACGGGCGCCAGCCGGTACACGCCTCCCGCAAGGCATTCCATGCGCTGGGCTACCGGGCGGTGGCGGTGTGCGAGGATATCGCCAGCCAGATCATCGACAACCTGGGGGTGGACCCGGCCATGGTGCAGGTGCTGCGCAACGGCATCGAGACCGACAAGTTCCAGCCCGTGCCGATACCGGACAACGACAAGCCGGTGATCGCCATCATTGGTCGGCTGAGCGGTCCCAAGGGGGAGCTCTGCTACCGGTTGCTGGACGAGGTGCTGGATCTGGAAGCCTGTCGGGTGCGCGTCGTCAGCGGCACCCAGGTGCCGGCGCGTTTTGCGCGTTTTCAGGACAAGGTCGACTTCGTCGGCTATGTGGACGATGTGCCCGCCCTGATGGCGGGCTGCGATCTGGTGATCGGTGCCGGTCGGGTGGCGATGGAGGCGCTGCTGTGCGGTCGTCCGGCGTTTGCCATCGGCGAAGCCAGGGCCATCGGTCTGGTGACTGAGCAGAATCTGGACGAGGCGCTTGCCAGCAACTTCGGCGACATCGGCCCCAGGGATCTGGCCATCGACTTTGCCAGGCTGAAGGCGCAGATCCCCTCGGCGCTGGCCTCCAAGGTGGTGCCAGACCCAGTGCGCCAGCGGATCCTGCAAGAGTATGACTTGCAAGGCGTCGTGACCGGGCTGGAATCCGTCTATCAGGATGCCGTGGTCGAGACCCTGCGCCGGGAGATGCCGGTCATTATGTATCACCGCTTCATCGAGCACGAGAGCGAAAAGGGAGTGCATGGCACCTGGCTCCCGGTCGCCATGTTCGAGAAGCACCTCAAGCTGATGAAGTGGCTGGGCTACGAGACGCTGACATTTGCCGACCTGGTGGAGAACGGGTTCATCCACCGGCTGCAATACGGCAAGAAGTACCTGATGATCACCGTGGACGACGGCTATCGGGACAACCTCACCCGCATGCTGCCGCTGCTGGAAAAGTATGGCTACAAGGCGGTGGTCTATGTGGTGACCGGTGAGGATCACAATCGCTGGGATGTGGAGCACCCGACCCACCCCGATACCCCGGTGACCCTGATGACCCCGGAGGAGATCAAGGCGCTGGTGGCCTCCGGTCATGTGGAGATCGGGGGCCATACCCTGACTCACCCCCGCCTGAGTACGCTCTCCCCAGAGGAGCAGGCCCACCAGATCCAGGCCAACAAGGCCTGGCTGGAGCAGTTGCTCGGCCATCCCCTGATCTCGTTTGCCTATCCTTACGGGGATCTGAACGACAGTGCAAAATCCCAGGCCGTTGCCGCCGGTTATCGCTATGCTGTGGCCACCAACAGCGGCCCCAGAGCCATGCACCGGGATCCGTTCCAGATCCGCCGGATCGCCATCTTCCCCCGCACCGACATGTTCGGTCTGTGGCGCAAGATCCGTGGTAACTATGTATTCAGGAAATAAGTATTGATGTCTATTAAGCCTCTTGAATATCTCGATAAGGTAACAACTGCCGCTTTTGCGCTGACGATTGCATTTTCATTCTGTGGTCTGTTCTTGGTTTCTTCTGGTCAGAGCATCTTGTCGAACTTGTTGGTCGTGTCCAGTGTTCTTGGTCTGCTGAACTATTTTATCGGGGGAAAGAAGGATGTTTTCTTTACCGATCGGCGTCTCGTCTGGGTTTTTGTCTTCTACGCCGCCGTGATCCTGATAAACAGAATTATTCATGGAGATCAGTATGGGGTAATGCGAAGCTTATTGTATGTTTCTGTATTCTCTTTGATGATGCCTAGAAAGAAAATACTGCTCTCGATTGGTTGCATTGCCATATTGAGTGGTGGAATTGGATTGGGTCTATTGAGTCTTTGGCAGCATGAAAATGGTATTGTCAGAGTGGAAGGGTTTACCAATGCAATTTTATTTTCACAAGCCGCCCTTACTTTTATAATTTTGAACTGGTGTCTATTTATTGGGGTGAGGAAGATTGGTTGGATTAAAGTCTTATCAATAATGTCTCTGATAGCTTCCTTACTGGCGCTCTATTTATCTCAAAGCCGGGGAGTTTGGTTGGCATTGGGTGTTATTATTAGTTACACACTTATTTACAAGTCACTCTTCAAACCATGGAAATATGGTGCGGTGGCTTTATTATTTATAATTAGTATGATTGGTTTTTATCATACTAATGCCCTAGTGCAGAACAGAATGGCATCCGCTGTCTCAGATATCAACAACATGGAAGGTGGTGCATATAACTCCTCATGGGGGTTACGTGTGGTGGCATGGGAGAGTGCTTGGCTGGGATTCTTGGATTCCCCTCTGATTGGGGTCGGCACTGACGGTTTTACTGCCGTAAAAGAGCAACAAATCTCACGGGGGCTTGTGTCTCCATTGGTGATGGATCCTGCTCTGGCGCATGCTCATAGCCAGTATATGCAGAACTTGATTATTCGGGGTGCGGTAGGGATTCTGGCTCTAATTATCTTCCTGTTTTACCCAATGAAGCTGATAGTAGAAAAGGCTGGATGGGGTTCCCCATATACCATGATACCGCTATCGTTTGCCGTCAGCGCCTTAAGCGATGTTCCATTTGAGCATCAAAATACGCTGTATCTATATGAGCTGAGCCTGGTTTTCTGCTGGTGTACCATTGAATTCAATATGGAAAAGAAAGCATCATGATCCCTGTATTTGTTATCAGCTTGGTTAGAAGCCAGGAACGGCGTGCCTTTATCAAGCAACATATGGATAGCCGAGCAATAGAGTTTTCATTTTTCGATGCGGTGGATGGCAAGACCCTCCCTGAGGATGAACTGAAGCGGGTGGACTTTCCGCTCGCCAAGCAATTTTGTGGCCATGACCTGAGTTTGGGTGAAGTGGGCTGTGCCATGAGCCATATCCGTATATATGAGATGATGGTTGCCAAAAGAATAGAGTGCTGCATCGTCTTGGAAGACGATATTTATCTGCATTGTCATTTCAAAGCCATCGTATCGCAGGCCATATCGGCATGTCAGTCTGAGATTGTCTTCCTGCATCACGGCAAGGTGAAGTCATGGCCATGGATGAAAAAAATGCCGGAAGGGTATCGCCTTGCCAAATATATCTCACCGAGTCGCAACTCCAAGCGAGGAATAATCTCGGCGGCAGGTTATATACTGACCTTGGCGGGCGCCAAGAAGTTATTGGAAAAAGCTTACCCAGTTCGGATGCCATCAGATTATTTGACCGGGCGGCTGCAACTCAATGGTTTGACTGCTTCGGGCATTGAACCCTGCTGCATGGATGTCGGTTTGTTTGATACCACGATCGATGATCGCAACTATGGTCCGCATGTGACCGATGGCGAGGTTTGATAGTGATCGGTTATTTGCAGCTATTACGTGATCGGGTGCGCAGAGCCCTGGGTATTCTCTTGTTTGACAAGAAGATGCCACTCGGCATCCAGGGGGATATCAAGCATATTTTGGTGGTTCGCTGGGATGCCAAGCTGGGGGATTCCTTTATCTCCTCCTTTTTCTTCCGGGAGCTAAAAAAACTGCCGGGCAACAAGAAAGTGACGGTTATCACGACCCCAGCCCTGGCCAGCCTGTATCGGGATTGTTTCGGGGTTGATGAGGTCATCGAGATCAACAAGCGACCCGGCTACGGTGCTATTGGCAAGATGGTGTCAGCCATTCCCCATGTCGATCTGGTGATACATCTCACCGAGGGGATGAAGATGAAGGATCTATATCTCCTGTACAAACTCTCGTCGACCAATGTTGCCTCCCTCGACGACAGTATCGGACGTGTCAATGTGAAGTTGTCCGAGGCGACGGCGGGCATGCTGTTCCAGGATAAATATCGCTATCTGCTGTCACTGCTGGGTGCGAAAGAAGTAGATCAGAAGTACATGATCCCAGTGGCAGAGAAGGGGAATGTGACCTCGGCCTGTGATGACCTCATCCTCATCAACCCCTTCGGCAGCACTCAGTACAAGTCGTTCTCGCACGCCAAGATGGTTGAGTTGTTGAAGACCTTGGCAACCGAGTTCGCTGCCTATCGCTTCGGAGTGCTCTCTTCACCCGCAACTTATGCTGCGGCGGAGGCCATGCTCAGAGCTAGCGCGGCTAGCAATGTTATGCTGTTGGATGGCGTAAAAACCATAGATAATGCTATTTATTGTGTTCAGCAGTGCATGGCTGTGCTGTCGGTGGACACCGCCATAGTGCATATCGCCGTCGGATTGGAGAAGCCGCTGGTGGCTATCTATCCGCGCCATGGTGAGACGTTCAACCAGTGGTTGCCGACCAGCACGCCGCGGGTCCGGATCCTGTTTAGCGACTCCCCTGGCCTGAATGCCGACATGAACAATGTCGATGACCGGGCCGTCTGCGAGGCGCTAGCTAGTCTGCTGTCCGTGACTGAGCAAGCAGAGCCGCTAGCCGCTGAATAACCAGCTCAGGTGTAATTGAGCGGAACAGGACTTCATCGAAGAAGTCCTTCTCCTGGGTTGGCAGCTGGAAATCCTCTCCCTTGGCATCGAAGATATCGATGGCTTGATAACGGGGGTGGTTCACCGGGTTGGCGATGATCTTGTCGCCACCAGGCGCCACTATGGTCAGCAGCGGTATTTCCAGCGCCTGCGCCATGTGCCGTGGGCCTGTGTCATTGCCGACGAAGAGCTGGCAATGGGCGAAGAGCCCCACCAGTTCCCGTACCGAGCGGGTCTGAACATGGTCAAACACGCTGGCCTGCAGCGCTTCTGGCAGCAGCGGCTTCAGCCCCCGGTTGTACTCCTCTTCCCCCGGTCCGCAATAGACCAGGATCTGGGCATTGTGCTCCTCGATGAGCCACTGGGCGACCTTGGCGAAGCAGTCGATGGGCCAGCGCTTGTAATGGCCGAGTGAGTTCACTCCCATGGCGATGAGTGGCCGGGTCGGGTCGACGCCAGCGGCCAGCAGGGTCTCTCGCCCCCGTTGTCTCTCCGCGTCGCTGAGCCAGAGATAGTAGTTGCGATCCTCCCTGGCGAGGCCGAGGGGCTTGAGCAGTGAAAACCGGTCGTCCACCAGGGTGCTGTTGCCCTGATGCTCGGTGTCATGGCGAAAGCGCACGATGCGGTTGTGGCCCAGGCGCCATGGGAAGGAGTCGAAGCCGATCCGCAGGTGGGCGCCGGAGAAGAGGCAGGTCAGCAGGCCTATCATCTGGCCCTGGCTGTTGATCACTACATCGTAGCGTTCGCGGCGAATGCCCAGCAGCAAATCCTTCATGTAGCGCCACTCGTTGCGGCGCGCCTTCTCGATGATGATCAACCGATCGATGTTGGGGTTTCCCTCTGCCATGCCCGCGCAGTAATCCATGACCAGATAGTGAACTTCCCCGGCAGGGTCGTGCTGCTTGAGGTTGTTGCACAGTGCGGTGGAGATCAGCACATCTCCTATCTGTTTGGTTTGTACTACCAGGTATTTCATGGAAAGGGCCTCGAGCGAGGTCGGGTTGAACGTCAGCGCATCAGCATATCGTACTCCCCTGTCAGATGCTGCCGCTATGGGGTGAAAATCCGATCCCACGCACTGTGTTTGCACATATTTTCGACGTTGTTTGGGCTGGTGGGGCCCGGCTGGCAGTACGGGAGGATGAGCGGGGGCATGGCACCGTCGGCCATGCCCCCGATGGGCAAGAGTGATCAGCGTACGATGAGGCCGAGCAGGATCCCCACCACGCCGAAGTCGGCATCGCTGAAGGTGGTGTTGGCAAAGCCGAGATCCCCCAGCACCGGCAGCAGGAACACCGGCAGGAAGGTGATCAGCAGGCCGTTGGCGAAGGCTCCCAGCAGGGCGCCGCGACGACCGCCGGTGGCATTGCCGAACACCCCGGCCGCCGCGCCGACGAAGAAGTGCGGTACCACCCCCGGAATGATGACGGTGAGCCCCAGCAGGTATAGCAGCACCATGCCCACCAGACCGGCGGCAAAGCTCGACAGGAAGCCGATCAGCACCGCATTGGGGGCGTAGGGGAAGACGATGGGGCAGTCCAGCGCCGGCTTGGCGTTGGGCACCAGCTTGTCGGAGATCCCCTTGAAGGCCGGCACGATTTCGGCGATGACCATCCGTACCCCCTGCAGGATCACGTAGACCCCGGCGGCGAAGGTGATGGACTGCATCAGGGAGAACATGAACCAGTGCTTGCCCTTGGCGACTTCCGATACGTAATCCGCACCGGCAAACAGAGAGGTGATAAGGAAGATGATGCCCATGGTGAAGGAGATGGCCACCGGGGTATCGCGCAGGAACAGCAGGCTCTTGGGTACCTGCACCTCTTCGCTGCTGTGGGCCTTGTTGCCGAACTTGGCGCCGATCCAGCCGGCCAGCACATAGGAGCAGGTGGAGAAGTGGCCGAGCGCCACGTCATCGGAGCCGGTGATCTGCTTCATGTAGGGGTGGGCAAGAGCCGGGAACAGCACCATGGTCACGCCGACCACCAGGCTGCCTACCGCGATCAGCGGGATGCCGCTCATGCCGCCGGCGGAGAGGATGGCCGCCACCATCATCGACATGAACAGAGTGTGGTGACCGGTCAGGAAGATGAATTTCCACGGGGTGAGCCGGGCGATCAGGATGTTCACCAGCATGGCGAAGAACATGATCATCGCCATCTCTTTGCCGAACGACTGCTGGGCGATGGAGACGATGGCCTCGTTGTTTGGCACCACCCCCTTGATGCCGAAGGCGTGCTGGAAGATGGTGGCGAAGTCGCCCAGCGAGTTCACCACCAGGGTGGCGCCGGCCCCCAGGATGACGAAGCCCATGATGGTCTTGACCGTGCCCTTGATGCACTCGGTCACCGGTTTCTTCTGGGCGATCAGGCCGATGAGGGCGATCAAGCCAACCAGCACGGCCGGCTCCGACAGCACGTCAAACATCAGAAAATTGAAAAATTCCATGGTCAGCTCCAAGCAGATGGAAG
This sequence comes from Aeromonas sp. LsrichE-8G, assembly GCF_022869435.1. Classification (NCBI taxonomy): domain Bacteria; kingdom Pseudomonadati; phylum Pseudomonadota; class Gammaproteobacteria; order Aeromonadales; family Aeromonadaceae; genus Aeromonas; species Aeromonas sp. LsrichE-8G. The sequence continues at coordinate 2,642 of NZ_JALIHH010000243.1, read as the reverse complement.
CGGCGGCTCACCGGCCGCCCAGACAGTTGAAAGGGGTTAGAGTGCGCCCAGCTCGCGCAGGGGGATGGCGAGTTTTTCTTTCATGGCGGCCTTGTCGACCATGTTGTCCAGCGAGACCAGCCGGCCGTTGACGCCCATGCTGACCAGCTGTTCGGCGATGTCGCGGGTGGCGACAAAGATCTCGGCGCTCTCGCTGCCGGCGGAGGCGAGATCCCGGTGATCCACCTCGGCCGTCACGGCCAGCTCCTTGAGAATGCTCTTGATGCTCATCTCCATCATCAGGCTGGTGCCCAGGCCGTGTCCGCATACAACCAGAATCTTCATGTTCTCTTCCTCTGTCGGGCGCAGGGCGCCACTCAATAACGCGCCAGGATGCGCAAGATGTCGTCTTTGCTGGTGGCCGCCACGTCTTCTTCATTCATGAACAGTTCGGCCAGCTGGGCGATGGTCTTCACGTGGGAGTTGCTGTCGCTGGCGGCCAGGGTGACCAGCAGCCGGACCGGGTCGTTGCCCTCGGAGCCGAAGTTGACCCCCTCCTTCAGCACGGTCAGCGCGAGTCCCAACCGGTTGACGCCGTCTTCCGGGCGGGCGTGGGGCATGGCCAGGCCCGGCCCCAGCACGTAGTAGGGGCCGAGCTCCTCGTGGGAGCGATAGAGCGCCGCCACATAGGAGGGCTCTATGGTGCCGTTGGCCAGCAGGGGGGCGGTGGCCAGCTCGATGGCGTGGCGCCAGTCGCGGGCGCCCGCTTCGATGGAAATGACCTCCTCGGTCAGCAATTGGGTCAGCATGGTAGTGTCCGGACTGGATAGGATGGCGCCAATCTAGCGATCTTGCCCTTTGATAACTGTGAGCTTGATCGCGAAAGTTAGCGCTACCAGATAGCGCTAACATTGATCTGTGATAGCGCTATCATTTCTCTCACAGAAGGGATTCATTCTGCCCCTTATCGGCCTCAGAGAAGGTAAAATCCGGTTTGAGCAAATAGTCAGTGCCCCGCTTTTGCCTTAAAGTGAATGCCCGCATGCCGAGGAAGGGAAAGGATGTCAGAAGCGAAAAAACGCCGCAGCACGGGTCGGGTGACCCTCAACGATGTGGCCCAGTTGGCTGGCGTGGGAGCCATGACGGTGTCGCGCGCCCTGCGCACCCCCGAGCTGGTGTCAGACAAGATGCGAGAGCGCATCGAGGCGGCGGTGGATGAACTCGGCTATATCCCGAACCGGGCGGCGGGGGCGCTGGCATCCGCTACCTCCCAGACCATAGTGGTCATCGTCCCCAGCCTGGCGGAGCGCGCCTGCGGTGACATGATTGCCGGGCTGCAGCAGACCCTGCTCGCCGAGGGCTACCAGATCATGCTGGGGGATGCCCAGCACCTGAAGCAGCAGGAGGCCAGCCTGCTCAGCAATTTCCTGCAGCACAACCCGGCCGCCGTGGTGTTGTTTGGGGGCGATCCCGGGGAGGTCATCCGGCAGCGCCTGCAGGCGGCCCGCTTGCCGGTGGTGGAGGTGGGAGCCATGGCGCGCCATCCCATCGACATGAACGTCGGGGTTTCCAACTTCGATGCCGGTTATCAGCTGACCCGCCACCTCATCGAGCGCGGTCATCGCAACATCGGCTTTCTCTGTGCCCGCCAGGAGCAGTGGATGCTGCAGCAGCGCATGCAGGGCTGGCAGAAGGCGCTGCTGGACAACTACCTCTCCCCGGACGCCATCATCAATACCTCTGAGCTGCCAAGTTTTAGCACGGGGGCGGCCATGCTGGGGGAGTTTCTGCTGCGCTGGCCCGAACTGGATGCGCTGATCTGCGTCAACGACGAGCTGGCGGCCGGGGTGCTGTTCGAATGCCAGCGCCGCCATCTGAGCGTGCCGGGCAAGCTCGCCATCGCCGGTTTCGACGATCTGGATGTGGCGCGCGCCTGTCATCCTGCGCTGACTTCGGTCAGGATCCCCTATCACCAGATGGGCAGGGAGGCGGCGGAGCTGATCCTGCGCCAGCTGGCGGGCGAGGAGGTGGCCGGCATGAGCCTCGCCCTGGATTTTCAATTGCAAAAGCGTCAGAGCACCTGACGAGCGATGCCACGACAGGGCGAGGCAAGCATGTTCAAGGCGTTGTGACCGAAGACCCGGTCGGTGCACCGTCGCCCTGCGCGGGAACTGCCAGCCGACGTGTTCGCCCGGTCAATCACCGGGTTGGATCAGAGCGTGGATGCCACCGGAGCCATGACTCCAGGTGGCTGGCTGCACCCTGGTTAAGCTCTGAGCGGAACCACTGGCGAGCCCCATTATTCTGGATAGACTTTGTAGGCCGGTGCACTATCCAAGGAGAATGAGCATGGGTACGCAGACGCCTGATTTCGATCTCGATGATGACTGGGAGCCGGAATCTTGGGAAGACGAGCTGGAGGAGCTGGATGACGAGAGCTGGCAGGACTATGACCCTCTCGACGATCAGTGACTCCCTGTAACGCCTGAGGGCGGGCCTGGTGCCCGCCCGATTTTTTGGTTCATCGCGGCTTTCCGGGGAAGGCCGCCTTGATTTTCAGAAAAAAGTATTCTGAGTCCCTAAATCCATATGCCATGCGCTTTATCACTTTGATCTTGTTGTTCACCCCTTCCAGCACACTCGTGTGCATCGGGTAGTTTGCA